>NZ_JBHJUW010000031.1:30862-76580 GCF_042268205.1 Streptomyces sp. NPDC056160 | reverse complement strand
CCGCTGTTCCGCTTGTCGGCGAACGTGGGGCGCCCCCGCTGCCGCGGGCCGGTGGAGGGGCTACTCGCCGGGGTGGGCGAGCGTGATGTCGTGGCCGTCGACGCCCCGGCCGGCCACGGTCAGCCCGGTCGCCGCCGGCGGGTAGCCGGTCGCGATGACCGTGTACTCGCCGCTGTCCAGGTCGGTGAAGGCGTACGCGCCGTCCGCGCCGGTGGTGGCCGTGCCGACCACGTTGCCGGCCGCGTCCACGAGCGTCACCCGCGCATCGGCGAGCGGACCGTGCGGGGCACGCACCACGCCCTGGAGCTGGGCGCCGGCCTGGAGGTCGATCTCGATCCGGGTGACGCCGGTCCCGCCCACCTCCAGCGGCAGGGCCCGCGGCCGGTGCCCGGCGGCGTTGACGGCCACGGTCACCACGCCCGGCACCAGCTCCGCGAAGGAGAACTCGCCGTTCTCGCCGGTCGTCCCGGTGGCCAGCAGATCACCGCGCACGTCGGTGACGATGACCATCGCGTCCTTCACCGGCGCACCGCCCTCGGCGGAGCGCACCACACCGCTCAGCCCGCTGGTGCCGCTGAGCAGGATGTCGTACGCCACCGGCTCACCGTTCACCACGACCGTGGAGGCTTGCGGCTGGAAGCCGTCCGCCGAAGCGATCAGCACGTACGAACCCGCACCCGGCGCGTCCAGGGCGTAGGCGCCGTCCGGCTGCGCCACCGAGCGGCCCAGCTGGCGGCCCGCCAGCGAGATGAGCGTCACCGCGGCCTGCGGCACCGGCACGCTCTCCGCACCTCGCACGTAGCCGTGCACGGGGATCCCGCCGCCGCTCTCCCGGGCCGGCTCGCCGGGGGCCAGGGTGGCGACGGCCGCGAGGCGCTGGGTGCCCTCCGGGCCGGGTTCGGTGGTCGCCGCGGCGGTGGCCCAGCTCGGCACCCGCTGCTCGGCGGTGGCCTCGACGGGAGCGGGGGCGGCGGCGACGGTCTGGGCGGCCTCGACCGGCATCGCGGCCGGTGCGGGGGCCTCGCCCGCGTTCTGCTGCTGGGCAGCCTGGGCCAGGGCGCCGGTGGTACGCAACGGGACCTCCTTGATGAACAGGACGACGAGGAAGGCGACGAACGCGCAGGGCGCGGCGTAGAGGAAGGCGTCGGCGATGCCGTGCCCGTAGGCGCCCTCCAGCCAGGTGCGCACCGGGGAGGGGAGCGCGTTCATGTCGGGCAGCTCACCTCCACCGCTCATCGCCTTGGCGGCGGCGGCCCGCGCGTGCGGGCTCAGGGACGTGATGGTGTCCTTGGCGTGGTGGCTGATACGGGTCGACATCACCGAGCCGAGCACCCCGACGCCGACCGCGCCGCCGAGGGTCCGGAAGAAGCTCACCGTCGACGACGCCGAGCCGAGGTCCTGCGGGGCGACCTGGTTCTGGGTGGACAGCACCAGGTTCTGCATCGTCATGCCGACGCCGACGCCGAGCAGCGCCATGTAGATGGACAGATGCCAGTACGGGGTGTCGTAGCGCATGCTGCCCAATAGGCCCAGGCCCGCGGTCAGGCACGCGCCGCCCGCCACCAGCCAGGCCTTCCAGCGGCCGGTGCGGGTGATGATCTGGCCGGAGACCATGGAGGCGACGAACAGGCCGCCGATCATGGGGATCGTCATGACGCCCGACATGGTCGGGGTCTTGTCACGGGCCAGCTGGAAGTACTGCGAGAAGAACACGGTGCCCGAGTACATGCCGACACCGACGAAGAGCGAGGCCAGCGAGGCCAGCGCGATGGTGCGGTTGCGGAACAGGCGCAGCGGGATGATCGGCGCGCTCGCCCTGGTCTCCACGAGCACGAACAGCAGCGCCAGCACGATCACGCCGCCCACCATCGTGAACGTCTGCCACGACACCCAGTCGTACTTGTCGTTCGCGAAGGTGACCCAGAGCAGCAGCAGGGAGGCCGCGGCGGTGATGAAGAAGGCACCCGCCCAGTCGACCTTGACCTGGCGCTTGGCGACCGGCAGGTGCAGGGTCTTCTGCAGCACCAGCAGGGCGATCAGGGCGAAGGGGGTGCCGACGAAGAGGCAGTAGCGCCAGCCCAGCCAGGAGGTGTCGGTGATGACGCCGCCGAGCAGCGGGCCGCCGACGGTCGCGACGGCGAACGTGGCGCCGGTGTAGCCGGAGTAGCGGCCGCGCTCACGCGGCGCGATCATCGCGGCCATGATGACCTGGACCAGCGCGGACAGGCCGCCCGCGCCCAGGCCCTGGACGACCCGCGCGGTGATCAGCATGGCGGGGTTCTGCGCCAGGCCCGCTATGACCGAGCCCGCGACGTAGATCACCAGGGCCAGCTGGACGAGCGCCTTCTTGCTGAGCAGGTCGGAGAGCTTTCCCCACAGGGGCACCGAGGCCGTCATGGCGAGCAGCGCCGCGGTGACGACCCAGGTGTACGCCGACTGGCCGCCGCCGAGGTCCTTGATGATCGTCGGCAGGGCGTTCGTGACGATCGTCGAGGACAGGATGGCGGCGAACAGTCCGAGCAGCAGCCCGGAGAGCGCCTCCATGATCTGCCGGTGCGACATCGGAGCGCCGTCCGGGGACGCGCCCCCGTGCCTGCCGTGGGCCCGCACACCGGCTGGTGTGGTCGTTGCCATGGGCTTCCTTTGCTATGTGTTTGCGGGTGTACGGGTGGTCTCTTCGATCACGGCGTCTTCGACCACGGCTGCTCGGCCATGGGCTCGGGGAGCCGGACCGGGGTGGACCGGCAGTCGCCGAAGCTGTCGCGCAGGCGGGTCATCAGCCGGATGAGCTGGCCGACCTCGTCGTCGGTCCAGTCGCTCAGCCGCTCCGTCAGCAGGTGCGTGGTCCGCCGGGACAGGTCGTCGAGCCGGTCGAGGCCGGCGGGCGTCAGGCGCAGGATGCGCGAGCGCTTGTCCGCGGGGTCCGGCAGCCGGTCGATCCAGCCGCGGGCGGCGACGTGCGCGACATGGCGGCTGGTCACCGACAGGTCCACGGCGAGCAGCTCGGCGAGCTTGCTCATGCGCATGTCCCCGTGACGGCCCAGCAGCGTCAGCACGGCGGCGGAGCCGGCCGGGCAGTCGGGCGGCAGGATCCGCCCCATGTCCCGTTTCACGGCGCCGACGGCACTGAGCTGACGCGCAAGCTCCTCGTACTGCGCCCGCTCGGCCATCACACCTCCGTAATCGTTGCTTGTAACAACCATAGAGGCGATTGATTGCCTCGGGCACCCAAATCGGCCCGCCCGGCGCAAAACCTTGGCAAAGGCAAGCATTGCGAAGGTAAACATCAACAGAGGGTGTGTCCGGCGTCGTGCCGCCGGGGTGCGACAGCCCCCTTCTTTCGGGGCGGGGAGGCGACCGCGGGGCGTCCACCGGGAGCTCTGGGCTCACTGCACGGTCGCACGGTCACCGACGGGCCCGGCGAGCAGCGGGATGGTGCCCCGCCCCCGTTCGCCGCTGTGCTCTCGACACCGCGGGCGGTCACTGCGACGGCGAACCTCGCGAAGCGCGGGGGAAGTTGCTTGACTGGTGGCCATGACACCGAAAGTGTTCGAGACCGTCACTCCGCGTCCGAGCGCCTACCTCGATCGTCTCGCCGCGTCCGACCTGGGCCGCTTCTACAAAGGACGTATGCTCGACGCGCTCGACGTCCGGCCGGGCCAGACGGTCGTGGATCTCGGCTGCGGCCCCGGCACCGACCTCGACGCGCTCGCCGAAGCCGCCACCTCGACCGGCACAGTCATCGGTGTCGATCACGACCGGGCCGCAGTGGACGCCGCCCGAGAGCGTACCGCCGGGCGGGGCACGGTCGCCGTTCACCTCGGCGATCTCCACGGCCTGCCACTGGCGGACCGCACCGCGGACCGCGCGCGCACCGACCGGGTGCTCCAGCACGTCGCCGATCCTGCCCTGGTGCTGCGCGAAACGCACCGCGTGCTGCGGCCGGGCGGGCGGCTCGTCATGGGCGAGCCCGACTGGGACACCTTGGCGATCGACCACCCGGACAGCGACCTGTCGCGCTCCTACACCCGGTACGTCACCGATGAAGTGGTCCGCAACGCCCGCATCGGCAGGCAGCTCCCACGACTCGCGGCAGAGGCCGGGTTCCAGGTGCCCACCGTCATCCCGGTCACGCCCGTCTTCCGGGACGTCCGGGCCGCTGACGAAGTCCTCGGGCTGGAGCGCACCACGCGACGTGCCCTCGCCGCGGGCTACCTCACCGATGAAGCGGCCCGGCGCTGGCTGGCCCACCTGGCCGACGGCCCTTTCCTCGCTGCGGTGACGTTCTACATCGTCGTGGCTGACTCGTAGCCGGGCCGGCCCGCCCGCACGAGTACCGGCTCCTCGCCGAAGGCCGGGCGAACTCCACGGCTGCTCGCCCGTTCGCGAGATGGAGCGCGTCGTCGTCGCGGGTGACGGACGGCTCCTCGCGCTGCCCCATCCGCTTGCGCCCGTCCGCGATGACGGTGCCCGCGGTCCGCGGCTCGGCCCTTCTTCTGCCGGTGAGCGCCTTGATGCGGTACCTACCTGCCGCGCGTGGACCTGATGCGCGGGTCGGCCTGTACGCGCAGCAGGAACGCGATCCAGCTGCGGTAGGGCTTCCACCGCTCCGCGATGTCCGCCAGCGCCGGGACGCCGCCCGCGGGGGCTTCGAGGGCGTAGGCGTCGGTCATGGCGGCGTGCAACCGGGGTTCGTGGCGGGGGAAGACATCCGGGTGACCGGCGCCGCGGATGAGGATGAGTTCGGCGGAGAACGGGCCGATACCGGGCAGCTCCCGCAGTGCGGCGAGGGCGTCCTGGGCCGGTAGGGCGCGCAAGGACGCGGCGTCGAGTTCACCCGCGTCCGCGGCCTCGGCCACGGCGTGCAGCCGGCTGATCTTCACCTCGGTGAGGCCGGGAAAGCTCGTGACTGCCCGCAGGGCCGCCGGGGAGGGAAAGGCGAACATCTCCTGCCCGGCGACCTCGACCCGGCGGCCGTGGCGCTGCGCGAGGAGTGTCTTGACGGCGGCGGCATGGCTCTTGCGGACCCGGTGGCCGATCACCGCCCACACCGCGGCCTCGTAGGGGGAGTTGAAGCAGACCGGACGCAGTCCGGGGAACCGTCTCATCAGCCCGGCCGCCACCGGATCGGCGGATGCCAGTTCCGGGAAGCGGTCGCCGTCGACGTCCAGGGAGAGGACGCGGGCAACGCTCTCGGCGGCCTTCTCCGCTTCGGCGGCGCCGGCAGCGGGTGGGGCGGGAAGGTGCCGGGGACCGAGGCCGGCCGGGCGGAGCGTGATCTGGGCCCGCACCGCGCCGTTGTCCCCCGGCGTCCGCTCCTGCCGCACGGCGGCGGTGACGGTGAAGCGGCCGTCGTCCGAGGCAAAGGCCAGCCGGAGCACCGGGTCCTGCCCTCCCCGGTAGGCGGCTGGGGTGAAGCCTCGCAGGAAACGCAGGCCGGCTTCGAGTGAGAACGGGCCGCGGGGGGCGAGGACCACAGCGCTCAAGGTCAGCCTCCGTGCACGGTGAGCCGGTAGCCCTCGGGGCCGGTGGAGGAGAACGTCAAGCCGAACGGAGTGTCCTGAAGCGGGCTGACGTCCTGCGTGCCGGCCTGCACCAGCTGCTCGCGCAGCGCGCTCGCGTCCGAGGTGCGCAACCTCAGCGCCACGCCCAGGCCTGGGCGCGCGGCATCGTCCAGGTCCACGCCGGGAAGCGGCTCGCGCACGGCGAACGCGATCGGGCTGGTGGAGAACACCACCGCGCCGGGCGGCGAGGCCGGCGCCCGGCGCAGTCCGAGGCGCTCCTCGAAGAAGGCGGCTGCGGCGGGCACGTCCTTCATCTGGAGAGCGACGGAATCGGGACCTTCGACAGTGGCGGCCATGGTTCCTCCAGACCTCGAATGTCAGGACTTTGACATACGTGACTGTAGGCGCCCCGGCTCTCACATGTCAAAATACTGACATGGAAGACCGTTCATCCGTGCCCCCGCCCCATCCGGCCCAGGACGTGACGGAGCACGTGGGATACCGCCTCAAACGCGCCTCAGCCGCCCTGCGCAGCGCCATGGACAAGGCCCTGCGCGAGCACGACCTCACCGTCCCGCAGTACTCCTGCCTCGAACTCCTCGACCGGCAGCCCGGCCTGTCCAACGCCGATCTGGCCCGCGGCACCTTCGTCACCCGGCAGTCGGCCAACGTCGTCCTGCGCGGCCTGGATGAGGCCGGCCTCGTCACCCGTGCGACCACGACCGACCACGGCCGCGCCCTGCCCGTCCACCTCACCCCGGCCGGACGGCGGCGCCTGGACGCCGCGCGCGGCGCCGTCTACGCCATCGAGGAACGCATGATCGAGGCCGTCCCCGCGGACCGCCTCGCGGCACTGCTCGCCGACCTCGACACCATGGCCGAATCCCTTGAGGAGTGACCACCCGGGAAGGTGCACCCGGGCACCCCCGTGACATCCGGCGTGACACGCCGCCCGCCGGCCCGGCCGACGAGTCCACGCCACCGGAGCGAGCCCGGCGGGATCCGTCACGGACGGCAACGCTCACCGGTCCCGCAGGGGGTCAGCGTGGTTCTCGGATGCTGTCGATGATGCGGGTCCAGTTGTCGCTGCCGTGGCCGTTCTCGATCGCGCGCCGGTAGTGGGCCTGCACGGCCAGGGGGAGCGCGAGGTCGAGGTCGAGTGCCGCGCTGGTCTCGACGATGTGGTCGGCCGTCGCGCCCATCATGGTGACCGTGCTGAGGTCGCCGGGATGTCGGCCGGCATCGAGCGCGGTACCGGGATGCTCTTCACCAGCCCTCAGGATGTCGCCGGTCGAGTCGGCGCAGGACAGCAACTCCGGCAGCGCTTCCCTGGCCTTCATCCCTGCGGTTCCCAGCATCGCGGTGGCATGCATCAGTGCGGACAACGTGGAGAGGAACAACGTGAGTTGGGCTTGATACATCATCTGGGCCAGGCCCGGGTCATCACCCAGATGCCTCGGCGTTCCCAGCAGTGCCAGCGCCGCCAGGTGGCTCTCTTTCACAGGGGCGCGGCCGCTGTAGTAGACGAAGGCCGCCTGCGTACCGACCATCGGAGCGGGGACCATGACACCTCCGGTGAGGAAGGCGGCCCCGTGACCCGCTGCCCAGGTCGCCGCCTCGCGTGAGCGCTCGGGAGTGTCGGAGGACAGGTTGACCAGCGTCCGTCCGTCGAGCGATGCGCTCGCGCCGTCGAGGATGTCGTACATCGCCCGGTAGTCGGTGAGGCTGAGGATCACGAGGTCACTCGCTTCGACCGCTTCGGCGGGCGTCGCGGCGAGAGTGGCCCCGGCGGCGACGACACCGTCAGCCCGGCCGGCGGTACGGTTCCATACGGTGACCGGGTGGCCGGCGGTGAGGAGGGTGCGGGTCATCGCCTGACCCATCGGACCGAGTCCGATCACGGTGACGGCACTGCCTGGCCTGGTGGCGGGGTTCTGTTGTTCGTTCACCCCTCCATGGTCGGAGGGTGTCACCGCTCGCGGAAGTACCTACTATTTTCTGCGGTACTTACCTTTTCGTAAGGGGGGGCAACGATGGCCAAGGCACCGAGACGCGGGCCTTACATCTGCGGGATCGACGCTGCGCTCGACGTGGTGAGCGGCAAATGGAAGGGACTGATCCTCTGGGAACTCGACGCCCATCGCGTACGCCGCTTCGCGGAGTTGCGTCGCGGCCTGCCGGGAGTGAGCGAGAAGATGCTGACGCAGCACCTGCGTGAGATGGAGGAGGACGGCCTCGTCCACCGCGAGATCCATGCCGAGGTGCCGCCGCGGGTGGAGTACTCCCTGACCGAGCACGGGCGCACACTCAATCAAGCGCTCGCGCCACTCGGCGCGTGGGGGGCCGAGCGGATACGCCGCGAAGACTCCGAAGCGGTCGACGTAGCCCTGTGACCGGAGTGGTCGAGTTGCCGGGGGGCGGGTCGCTGACAGCCGGGTGCGCAGAGGCTCACCGGGTGGGTGGCTCGGCGAGTGACAGGCTGTTCCCGTCCGGGTCCAGCACGACGACGTGGCGCACGCCGTTGCCGTAGGTCTCGACCGGTTCGTGGTCGATCCCGTGCGCGGCGAGTCGGGCCAGGATGTCGTCCAGGTCGGTCACACCGAGTGTGATCATGGCTCCCCCGACTCGCTCAGCGCGCACGTCCCGATCGTCGACGACGACCCACGCGTTCTCTCCGAGCTGCCACAGGTACTCCTCGCCGGTGATCTCGTCCGGCGGGCGCCCGAAGAGCGCCTCGCACCACTCCGCCGCCCTGGTCCGGTCACTCACGCACAGGACGCTGTACAAGTCCACTCGGATCACTCCTCACGGTCGCTCCGGAAGCCGGACCACTCCAGCGAGCGGGACTCATCGGCGCAAGGCTGCCCGCCCCGCCGCCCCTCCGCGGTCAGCTCACCGCGCTCCCCTCCCTCAGGGTGTACCAAACTGTTGAGACAGCACAATCTCTCGCTTTCGGATCGGTCGGCTCCTCTCCTGATTCGCCTGCTGGCTGCTGGCATGATCCCCATGAGGGCAAGTCAGGCCCATGTAGCTCCCATACAAAACGAGGAGGCTCGTGTGACGCGTAACAGTCATGTTCTGGTGACGGGCGTAGGTGCGATGACGCCGCTGGGGGCCGATGCGCCGTCGTCGTGGTCGGGGCTGTTGGACGGTGAGTCGGGGGTGCGTCTCCTGGAGGAGGAGTGGGCCGCGGACCTGCCCGTGCACGTTGCGGCCGGGCTCACGGTGGACCCTGCCTCACTGCTTCCGAGGGCCGAGGCCAGGAAGCTGGACCGCGGTGAGCAGGTCGCCCTCCTCAGTGCGCGCGAGGCTTGGCGGGACGCCGGTGCTCCGCAGGTCGAGCCGGAACGGCTGGCCGTCGTCATCGGTACCGGGACCGGTGGTGTCCTCTCCACGCTGGGACAGGACGACGTCTTCGAACGCGCCGGGATCCGCCGGCTGTCGCCGTTCGCGGTCCCCATGCTGATGCCCAACGGGCCGGCTGCCTGGGTGAGCATGGACCTGGGTGCGAAGGGGGGTGCCAGGACCGCGGTGAGTGCCTGTGCGTCCGGGGCGGAGGCCCTCGCCCTGGGGCAGGATCTGATCCGCAGCGGGCGCGTGGACGTGGTCGTCGCAGGCGGGGTGGAAGCGTGCCTGCACCCCTTCACCCTCGCGGCGTTCGCCCAGATGAAGGCCCTGTCGACGCGGTCCGTGGACCCGGAGACCGTGTCCCGTCCTTTCGACGTCGCACGGTCCGGCTTCGTCATGGGCGAGGGCGCCGGGATGATGGTGCTCGAACGCGCCGAGTTCGCCCGGGCCCGTGGAGCACGTGCCCACGGCACGCTGGCCGGCAGCAGCGTGAGTTCGAGCGCGGACCACATCACGGCGTCCGACGCGGAAGGCCAGGCCTTCGCCATCGAACTGGCGCTGCGCGACGCCGGACTGGCCCCGGCGGACATCGGGGTCGTGCACGCACACGCCACCTCCACGGAGTCCGGCGACCTGGCGGAGGCCGAGGCGATCGGCCGCGTGATCGGCAGCCACGCCGCGGTGACCGCGACGAAGTCGATGACAGGTCACATGTTGGGCGCTTCCGGGACGGTCGGCGCCATGGCCGCTGTGTTCGCGCTCGAGAACGGCACGGTGCCGGCCACGCGCAACCTCGACGACCTCGATCCGCGTGTGGAACTGGACGTGGTGCGCGGTGAGCTTCGCACCGGGCAGTGGTCCGCGGCCCTGGCCAACTCCTTCGGATTCGGCGGACACAACGTCACTCTGGTGTTCACCAGGTGACGAGGAGGCCTTGGCGCTCAAGGTCGGCGCCAGGCGCGCCCGGCGTCACAGGGCATCGGGCGGGTCGTTGCGGGAGGTGGCGGAGAAGTCGGCGGTCACGGTCACCCCACGGGGCCCGCGTCGGCGCCGGTCAGAAGCCCTCGCGGTGAGCCTCCACGCTTCACGTCCGGCGGGGCCGGCCTCCCGCGAGCCCGCCCCGGAGGCCGGCGTGGGTTGTCAGCCGGGCGAGGCGCGTGTGGGCGGAGCGCTTCGGGGCAGGCGAGGCGCGATGCCCCGGGCGTAGGAGGTCACGTGTTCGACCGCTTCCATCTGACGCGATGCGAGGGGGACGGTGCTCACCTGCGGGTGCGCCATGGCGGCGACGGTCCGGCAGTGCTGCTCCTGCACGGTCACCCGCGCACCCACGCGACCTGGCACCGGGTCGCCCCGTTGCTGGCCGCGTCCGGCCACACGGTGGTCTGCCCGGACCTGCGTGGCTACGGTCGGTCCGACAAACCCCCCACCGACCCGGAGCACCGCCCGTACTCCAAGCGCGCCATGGCCGGCGACTGCCTGGCGGTCATGCGCCGCCTCGGGCACGAGCGGTTCGCGGTCGTCGGGCACGACCGGGGCGCGTACGTGGCCACGCGCCTCGCCCTGGACCACCCGGAAGCGGTGTCCGCCGTGAGCGTCCTGGACGCCGTCCCCATCGGGGAGGCACTGCGGCGCTGCAACGCCGCGTTCGCCGCGAGCTGGTGGCACTGGTTCTTCCTCGGACAGACCGACAAGCCCGCTGAACGCGTCATCAACGCCGACCCCGACGCCTGGTACAAGGCGACAGCCGAGCAGATGGGGGCCGAGGCCTACGAGGACTACCACCGCGCCATTCATGACCCGGCCACCGTGCACGCCATGTGCGAGGACTACCGCGCCGGTCTCGGTGTCGACCGGGAGCACGACGACGCCGACCGTCAGGCCCACCGACGCATCGGTTGCCCGCTGCAGGTGCTGTGGGCCACCCGCGACGACATGGTCGACCTCTACGGCGACGTGCTGGGCGTGTGGCGGGACTGGACGAGCAACCGGCTGTGCGGCGGTCCGATCGACTCCGGACACCACATCGCCGAAGAGGCTCCCGAAGCGCTCGTCGCCGCCCTGCGCGAGTTCTGGGGGAGCCGCGGCTGAGCCTGCGCCGGCAGGTGGCACCGGACCGGCTCGCGTGATCCGCTCACGCCGCACCATCGGCTCACGCCGCACCATCGACGGATCCCGGGCCGCGTGCAGGACGTCGGTGTGATCTCCGTCGTGCCGTCGACGTCCCCGCAGTCCGCGTCGGCATCCGACCTCATCGACCACCTGCGCTCGGAGGTGATCCCGCGCGCCGAGCGGGGCAGGTCGAGGAAGGTCCACGTCGGCGGCCCCACCCGAGCAACGACGACTTCGCCTCCGTACTGATATGGGCAAGCTGCCCGTGTTCGTCCTGATGATCGCCGCACTCGGAGAGCGCGCGACCGGCCCATGTCCTGTTCGGCTGCCTGCCCCGACCTCGACCGCGACGTCCGCGGCCCGCTGCGCGCCGCCGGCTGCTCCCTCCCGCTCATCGGCTCGCTGGGTGCGGGTCGCTGATCACCGGACGCGGGGTGCGCCGGGGACGACAGGTCAGAAGGCGTAGCGAAGGGTGAGCCAGGGCGCGTGCGCCGCGATCAGTTCCCGTAGGCGCTGCACGGCGGCCCCTTTCATTCCGCTGCGGTAGCGGACGTTGTCGTCACCGTTCTGGGACCGCTTGGCCTGCTGGAGTTCCGGGCGCCACAGCAGTTCTTCGGCGCGGGGGTGCCAACCGAGGTTGATCTCGTGCAGGCCGCGGTTGTGGGTGAGCAGGATGACCTCGGCGGCGGCCTGCGCCTTGACGGCGGGCGGGAGTACGTCGTCCAGCTGCCGCAGCAGTTCCGCCCAGGCGGCCTCCCAGTCGGGGCGCAGCACGACGGGCGACAGGTTGAAGTGCACCTCGTAACCGGCTTCCAGGAAGTCGGCCGCGGCGGCGATCCGCTCGGGGACGGGGCTGGTGCGGATGTCCAGCAGCCTGGCGTCCTGCGGCGGCATGACCGAGAAGCGGATGCGGGTGCGTCCGCGCGGATCGAGGCGGAGCAGGTCGCGGTTGACGAACTTGGTGGCGAAGCTGGCCTTGGCGGTCGGCCAGGAACGGAAGGCCCGGATCAGGTCGGCGGTGTTGTCGCTGATCAGCGCGTCGACGGAGCAGTCACCGTTCTCTCCGACGTCGTAGACCCAGGCCGCGGGGTCGCACTGGTTGGGCTGCGCTTTGCGGCCCTGCTCGGCGACGTGGCGCTCCAGGTGGGCGATGATGCGGTCCACGTTGGTGAAGACGGTGATCGGATTCGCGTAGCCCTTGCGGCGCGGTACGTAGCAGTAGGCGCAGGCCATGGCGCAGCCGTTGGAAGCGCCGGGCGCGATCCAGTCGGCTGAGCGGCCGTTGGGGCGGGTGGTCAGTGACTTGCGGACCCCGAGGACCAGTGTCTCGGCCTTCACCCTCGCCCAGCGCTGCACGTTTCCCTCGTTGCCGTGCAGGTGCGGAATGCGCCAGTGCGAGTCGACCTCGATCAGGCGGGCCCGCGGGAATCGCGCCAGGATCTCACGGCCGCGTGGCGACACGGCCGCCTCGGGCTCGGCGTGGATCTCGCGGATCCGCAGCAGGCGATCGGCGTCCGGGGACGGGGCCGCCGGCCACGAGCAGGGGTCGGACTCGGCCTCGGACTCGGCCTCGGACGTGGTGCGGGGCCCGGAAGTCGTGCGCGGTTCGGAGGTCGTGTGCGGTTCGGAGGTCGTGCGGGGTTCGGAGGCGTCGATCAGGTCGTCCAGAGGGAACAGGCTCGCCTGTCGGTCGCCGCGGTGATCAGGGGGTGGAGGCATGGGGACTCGCGAAGGAGTGAGGTACTGGTTCCTCCATTGTCACCCCGCCGGCGTCGATCGTGTTCCGGCCCGGCGGTGGGCGGCGGTCCGGCGCGTCGCGGCAGACCGCCGTCCGCGTCTCGGGACACACGCGCGGGCCCCGCCACCTCGCTATCGGCGGGATGCGTCCCCGTCCGCCCCTTGTCCTCGACCGGCCGGTGCCACGCCCTGCTGCGGTGCCCGGAAGCCGGCGATCCGCTGTTCGGGCAGTTCGGCCAGGCGCGGCGGGGTGCGGTCCTCGAACATCGGGCCGATGAGCTGCACTCCCACCGGCAGTCCCTGGGCCGGCTGGTCGACCTCGAACGCGGTGAACGCCTCGACCACGTGGCCGAGCGCGGCGACGTCCGCCTCCGGTCCGTAGCCGGTCACCGCCCAAGCGGGTCAGCCGGTCGAGCCGTGCCCGCAGGGTGCCGCGCGCGACACCGAGTCGGCGGGCGATCTCCAGCAGGCCCTCCGCGGACGCTCCCCGAGCAGACGCAGCATCCGGCCGTCGAGCGGGTCGAGCCCCTGTCGTGTCACCGCGTCCGCCGATCCGCGACCTCGGGGGCGCATCCGCGCCCTATTTCTTGTCACATGGACGACGGAGCACGGAGTCTGTTGCCTAATCGGCTGTCGATGACCCACGCTGGGGGCCCCGGTCCAGGAGGCGCAGTCGTGAGACAGCACACCCATCCGTTCGTCCCTTACCGGCCCGACCGGTACGACGAGGCCGAGACGGTCCAGCGGGGCAAGGACTTCGTGTCGTTCCTCGACCGCCGCCGCAGCGTGCGGTTCTTCAGCGACGAGCCGGTCCCGCGCGAGTGCGTCGACCTCGCCGTCGCCGCGGCGAACACCGCCCCCTCCGGTGCCCACTTCCAGCCGTGGAAGTTCTCGGTGATCGGCGACGCCGAGACCAAGCACCGCATCCGCATCGCCGCCGAGGAGGAGGAACAGGTCAATTACGAGGGCGGGCGGATCCCGCCCGAGTGGCGCGCCGCGCTCGCACGCCTCGAAACGAGTTCGGACAAGAGCTTCCTCGACGTCGTGCCGTGGATCGTCGTCTGCTTCGCCGAGAAGAGCACCGCGATGCCGGACGGTTCGCTGCGCAAGAACTACTACGTGAACGAGAGTGTGGGCATCGCGTGCGGCTTCTTCATCGCCGCGCTGCACGCGATGGGGCTGAGCACCCTGACGCACACACCCAACCCGATGGGCTTCCTCACCAGGATCTGCCGTCGGCCCGGCAACGAGCGGCCCTACATCCTCTTCCCCATCGGCTACGCCGCGGCCGACTGCGAAGTCCCGTACCTGGTACGCAAGTCGACGGCAGAGGCAACCAGTGAGAGCCCGGTGACTTGACGGCGCCGTCGCGCCATAGTGACCGGCATGACCACTTCACCACACGCCGCCGGCGTACCAGGAACGGCCGGCGCGACGGAGCGCCCGGCGCGAGGGGGACGGCCTCCGCACCGACGGAGGGTGTTGCGGGGGGCCGGGCTCGCCGCCGCGGCGGCGTTCGTCACGGCGACACTCGCGGTGCCCGACGCGACGGCTGCGACGGCCGGGGCGGCCGGCGTGACGGCCTCGTCCGCCGTCCCCGGGCAGCCGGCGGCTGCCCTCCACTGGAGGGCGTGCCCCTTCCCCGGTGCGCCGAAGGAACTGCGATGCGCCTCCATCCGGGTGCCGGTCGACTACGCGCACCCCGAGGGGCCGACCACCACGGTCACGGTGGACCGCCTCCCGGCGACCGGCGCGCACCCGGTCGGCAGCCTGTTCTTCGACCCGGGCGGACCCGGCGGTTCAGGGACACGGGTCGTGTACGCCGAGTCCCTGGGCACGAAGGTGTTCTCGGCCGCCACCCGGGAGAACTTCGACGTGATCGGCCTGGACCCGCGCGGCATCGGGCTCAGCAGCGCGGTGCGCTGCGACCCGGCGCTGCTCAACCGCCGGGTCTCGCTGTTCCCGAAGGACGAGGCCGCCTTCGGGCGCCTGGTCGCGCGCAACCGGGAGCTGGCCGAGAGCTGCCGGCGGCTCACCGGACCTCTCGTGGACCACGTCGACACCGTCAGCGCCGCACGCGACCTGGAGGCCCTGCGCCAGGCGCTCGGCCAGGGCGGGCTCAACTACCTCGGACTGTCCTACGGTTCACAGCTCGGCGCGACGTACGCCGAACTGTTCCCGCGGCACATCCGGACGCTGGCCCTGGACGGCGCGCTCGACCACTCGCTGCGGACGACGAGCCTGTTGCGGTACGAGGCGCACGCCTACGAGGAATCCTTCGACCGGTTCGCCGACTGGTGCGCGGACGACGGCTCCTGCGCCCTGCACGGCACCGATGTGAGGCGGCTCGTCGACACCCTGGTGGCGAGCGCGGACCGTACGCCGCTCCCGGCCCCGCAGTGCGCCGAGGCGGGCGACTGCCGTGCGTCCGTGACGGGGGAAGACATACGGCTCAACCTGCAGAACCTGCTGCTGTTCCCGGCCCGGCGCAACAACGCCGCCCTCGCCCTGCAGCAGGCGGCGGGCGGTGACGCCTCGGCGTTCTCGCCGGCGCTCGCCGCCGGGCCGAGCGACGACATCGTGAACGGCAGCGGCATCGCGGTCGAGTGTCTCGACTGGCCGACGCCGATCCGGACCCTCGCCGATCTGCGGCGGCTGCGGCGGCTCGGGGAGGCGTCCGCGCCCCGGCTCGGCGGCGCGTCCCAGTCGTGGACCATCCTGACCGGGTGCGTCGGCCGGCCGGCGCCGGTGGTGAACCCGCCGCGTCCGGTCCGTGCCCGGAACGCGCCGCCGATCCTGATCACCAACGCCACCCACGACCCGTCGACGGCGTACCCGTGGGCGCTGCGGCTGCACCGCCAGCTGTCGTCCAGTGTGCTCGTGACCCGTGAGGGCGACGGCCACACCAGCTATCTCGCCCACGGCCCCAGTCACACCCGGGACGCCATCGACACGTACCTGCGCACCGGCCGGGCCCCGGCGCCCGGCACGGTCTACGGCGACTGACCGGAGCGCGCTCGTGAGGGGCCCGCTGGTTTGCGGGGCTGTGCGGGGGCACCCTTCGGGCATGGAGGACAGCCGTGCCGCCCGCCCGCCGACCCGTGCCTTCGTGCTGGGCGGCGGCGGTGCGCTGGGCGCCTACGAGGTCGGCATGCTCAAGGCGCTCTTCGCCGCCGACCTGTACCCGGACCTCGTCGTCGGCACCTCCGTCGGCGCGATCAACGGTGCCGCCGTGGCGGCCGACCCGTCGCGGGCGTCGGTGGCCCGGCTCGCCGACCTGTGGACCGGTCTCGGGCGGGCCGGCGTGTTCTCCGGATCGCTGCTGGGGCGGCTGGGCACCGCCGTGCGCAGCGGCACCCACCTGTACCATCCCACCCCGCTGCGCGACCTGCTCTCCTCCCACCTTCCGGTGACACGCGTCGAGGAGCTGGCCCTGCCGTTCCAGTGCGTCGCGGCGAACATCGAACGGGCCGCAGAGCACTGGTTCGCCGCGGGGCCGCTGGTGGACGCGGTGCTCGCCTCGTGCGCGGTGCCGGGGCTGCTGCCGCCCATCCGGCTCGACGGCGAGCACTACGTCGACGGCGGCCTGGTCAACAGCATCCCCGTCGGCCGCGCGGTGGCCCTCGGGGCGAGCGAGGTGTACGTCCTGCAGGTCGGCCGCGTCGAGCGCCCGCTCTCGCCGCCGCGCGCTCCCTGGGAGGTGGCGCTGGTGGCGTTCGAGATCGCTCGCCGGCACCGGTTCGCCCGGGACATGGCGGACCTGCCGCCCGGCGTCACGGTCCGTGTGCTGCCGTCGGGCTCGGCCCCCGAGGAGGGCACAGGGACCCTGCGGCAGCTGCGGTACCGCAGCTTCGGGCGGACCGCCGAGCGCATCGAGCGCGCCTACGCGGCCTCCTCCCGGTACCTCGACACCGCCCTCGGCGCCTCCGACGGCGCACCATGACCGCCTCGGGCGCGCGACGAAGCCGCCCGGCGCGGCTCACCGGCGCGGTGGTCACCGGGCTGCGCCGGACCCTCACCATCGCGCTGCTGTTCGCCCTCGTCCCCGTGGTGGCCGCGCTCCTCGTCGTGGCGGCCCTGCTGTGCGCGCCGGTCTCGCTCGCCACGCGCGGGCCCTGGAGGCCGGTGCGGATCACCTGCTTCGCCCTGCTGTACCTCCTGGTGGATCTGGCCGGAGTGACAGCCGCCGCCGGGCTGTGGGCGCGTCGGCTGCCCGAGGGGCGGGCGGGGGCAGAGCGGCGTGCCGCGGACGCGTTCGCCGTGCTGGAGAGGCTGTTGCGAGTCCTGCGGCGGGCGGGCGAGCGGGTCTTCCGGCTCCGGGTGGAGGTGACGCCCCCGCTGCCGGGCGGGACCGGCGCTGGGGCGGCGCCCCTCCTGGTCTTCGCCCGGCACGCCGGTACCGGCGATTCCTTCCTGCTGCTCCAGACGCTGCTCGGCCGGGCCGGGCTGCGGCCCCACACGGTCCTGAAACGGGTCCTGCGCGCCGATCCCGCGCTCGACGTCCTCATCGGACGGGTCCCCCACTGCTTCCTGCCCTCGTTGCGCGGGCGGTCCGAGGACGCGATCGGGGACCTGGCGGCCGGGCTGGGCCCGGGCGACGCCCTCGTGCTCTTTCCGGAGGGCGGCAACTTCACACCGCGCCGCCGGCGGCGCGCGATCGCCTCGCTGCGCCGCCGGGGGGCGCCGGGCCGGGCGTCCCGCGCGGAGCGGATGCACCACGTCCTGCCGCCGCGGGACGCAGGTGCTCTGGCCGCGATCGCCGCCGCGCCCACGGCCGACGTGGTCTTCGTGGCCCACACCGGCCTCGACGCGATCCACTCGGTCCGCACCGCCTGGAACCGGCTGCCGCTGCGTGAGAGCGTGCGGGCGCACTGGTGGCGCATACCCGCAGGCCGCGTGCCGCGTGCCGCAGGGCGACGACGCCCGCAGCGAGTGGCTGCTCGCCCAGTGGGCCCGCGTCGACCGCTGGACGGCCCGCCACGCCGGTCCGGACGCGATACACGCGTGAGGCCCCGTCGGCCGGGCTGTTCGGAAGGTCGCGCGGGGCCGGCAGCGGCGCGTCACAGCGTGGCGGTCGTGCCCTCCCCCGACGCGCTGCCCGCGAGCCACTGGTCCCATCCCAGGTTGAAGTCGGCGTAGCCGTTGTCGGCGGGCGCCTTGGCGCGGGGCGAGCCGGTGATGGTGATGGGGTCGCCCTGCTTGACCTGGTTGTAGAACCACTTGGCGTCCGACAGGGAGAGGTGGACGCAGCCGTGCGAGCCGCGGGCGCTGCCGCTGCCCGGGTCGGGGTCGCCGGTCGAGTAGTGCACGTAGGTACCGGACTGGGTGAGGTGGACGTCCCAGGGCAGCGTGAGGTCGTAGTAGTTGGCGCTGCCCTTCTGGCAGCTGATGCCGACGCTGCAGGAGGTCATGTGGACCTTCTTCTGCTTGTCGATGACGGCCATCGTGCCGTTCCACGTCGGGTACTGGGCGCTGCCCGCGTTGATGGACAGGGTGCGCACGGCGTGGCCGTTGCGGGTCACCTTCATGGTGTGGCCGCGCACCGAGACGTCGGCGCGCACGTCGTCGCCGACCTTGAAAGTGTGCGTGTAGCCGTGCACGCCGTAGCGTCCGTTGCCGTTGCCGACGCCCGTCAGGTCGGCGTCGATCTTCACCGTCGTACCGGAGGGCCAGTACTCCTTCGGGCGCCAGTCGGCGCGCTTGTCGCCGAACCAGTGCCAGGCGCCGGCCACCGGCTGGGAGGCGCTCACCTTCATGTGCTTCTCGACCGTGGCCCGGGCCTTCGCCGCCACCGGGTTGCTGAAGACCACCGAGATCGGCATGGCCACCCCGACCGTGGTGCCCGACTGCGGGGTGATCGTCTCCAGCAGCATCGGCGGGCCCGCCGGTTTCGTGGGTGACGGGGACGAACCGGCGCTCGGCTTGTGCGAACCCTTCGCGTCGGTGCCGGTGGCCTGGTCACTGCCGCCGTGGCCACAGGCGCTCGCGCCCACCAGCACCGCGCCCATGACGAGTGCGATCCCTATGCCGCCCCTGCGCCGTCCCATGACCTGCCTCGCTCTCTCGACTCTCCGGCCCCGACGGGCTCACACTTCCCGGTCGGGCTCACTCCCCTGTCAGATGGTGAAGTCCCGGGAACGGGTTCCCCGATGCCGCGTAAAGCGTCTCTCAAAAATCGGACCGAGAGCAGGTCCGTCGGGGTGGCACCGGCCGGACGCGCGGGCCGGCCCGGTGCGGCCGTGGAGCGCTGAGCCGGCCTCAGGCCCCCGCTGCCGCGCCGGTCTCCGCCCGCCGACGGTGGCCGAGCCGCGGCCCCGGGCCGGCCCCCGCCCGGCCGCCGGTACGGCGCGCCGGCCACGTGGACGGCGAACGGTCGCCGACTCCCGTCTCCCGCAAACCTCTTGACCCGTCAATTGGTTCAGTCCAATAGTGGTAGCGCTCCCATCGCTCCTCCCCCACCTCCCCGTCTCCGCGAGGCGACAACCCCCACACCCACCCCAGGAGGCCGTTGTGCTCTCCCGTCGTGCCCTTCTCACCGCCGCAGCGGCCACCGCGACCGCTCTCCCCCTGACGGCTGCCGGCACCGCCACCGCCCGCTCGCGAGCAGGCACCCTCGCCGCCGCTCTCCCGATCGCGCTCGCCAACAACTCGGGCGGCTCCGCACCGGTCTATGCGTACATATCCGGTGCGGACACCTCCGGATGGCCCGGTTTCGTCACCGCGGACGGACGCTTCCACCGGCTGCCCAGCCCGTCCTCGGTGCTGACACCGACGCCCGACTACGCCATCCCCCTGGGCGGTTCGGGTTCCGCGCCCACGCGTCTGACGCTGGGCGACTACGTGATCGGCGGCCGCGTCTGGTTCTCGACCGGGCGCAAGATCCAGTTCTTCGTCAACCCGCCGGGCGGCAACGGCGGCGTGCCCGGCCTGGTGCAGCCCGGCTTCACCAGCACCGATCCCAACTGGACCACCAGTTGGACGTTCTGCGAGTTCACCTACAACTCGGCGAACCTGTACGCCAACATCAGCTATGTCGACATGGTCGCCCTGCCGGTCTCGATGGCCACCACCGGCGCCGCCGGGAACCAGTCGGTAGCGGCCCTGCCCTCGGGGGCCCTTGCGTCCCTCGCCTCCGGGCTGCGGGCACAGCACGCGGCGGACGGCGCGCCCTGGGACCAGTTGGTCGCCACCGACTCCGCGGGCACGGTCCTGCGCGTACTGGCGCCCTCCCACGCGCCCACGGACTTCGGCGCGTACTGGAGGCCGTACCTGGACCGGGTGTGGGACTACTACCGCACCCACACCCTCACCGTGGACGGCCAGGGGTCGATCGGCGCCTACTCCGGGACCGTCAGCGGCGACGTGCTCACGTTCGCCGGGCTCAACACCAACGGGGTGCCCTTCACCAAGCCTTCCGCCGCCGACATCTTCGGCTGCGCGAGCGGCCCGCTGTACAACTCCGGCGCCGACGCACGCGGCGCCGTCGCCGCCCGCCTCGCCGCCGCCCTCAACCGCTCCAGCCTCCTGGTCGCCGGAGGGGCTTCCCAGCCGAACGGTGTCACTCCCGCCCAGTACTACACGGAGTCGATCACCAACCACTACGCCCGTCTGGTGCACCGGTACGCGAACATCGGCTACGCCTTCCCGTACGACGACGTCGGCCCCACCGGCAGCGCCCCGGTCGACGGCCACCTCCAGGACCCCGCGCCCACCTCCTGGACCATCACCCTGGGTCCCGGCGGCGGAGGGACGACCCCGCCCCCGGGAGGCGGCGGCACCAGCGCCTACTCCACCATCCAGGCGGAGGACTACACCGCTCAGAGCGGCACGCAGACCGAGACCTGCACCGACACCGGCGGCGGCCGCGACGTGGGGTACCTCGCGGCCGGGGACTGGCTGAAGTACGCCTCGGTGGACTTCGGTTCCGCCTCCCCGGCGCAGTTCCTGGCCCGGGTCGCCTCCGGAGTGGGTGCCGGCGTCAGCGGCGCGATCCGCGTGCGGGTGGACAGCGCCACCGGGCCGCAGATCGCCGAGATCGACCTCGGTTCCACGGGCGGCTGGCAGACCTGGCGCACCGTGCCCGCCAACATCACCCGGGCGGTCACCGGGGTCCACGACCTCTACGTGACGTTCGCGGAGAGCACCGTCGAGTTCGTCAACGTCAACTGGTTCACCTTCACTCACTGATCTCACGAGCACAGCACTGCTCCGCCCGCCGGGGTACCTGCCCGGTGGCTCGTCAGGCCCGGCAGCGCAGCATCTCCAACGGCGGGTCGGCGTGGAAGTCCGCCCAGAAGTCCGCGCCGGACTCGCTCCATGACGGCGATGTCCTCGGCGTAGCCGAAGAGTCGGACCGCCAGCCCGATGTCGAAACTTCAGCTTCGACGGACCGACCCCGGAGAAGTACGGCTTTCGCAGCGTACTCACCGGGGAGGAGGCCGAGACCGGACCGCAGGTGCGGATCACCGCACTGCTCGACCCGCCGGTCTCGTTCGTCGCCAGCCGCCCGCGCCGGGAGGTCTACGAGAGGTGCCTGCGGGCTGCCGGGTTCAGCGAGGCGGCCTGGGTCCCGCTGACGGTCTCGGAGGCCGGCCTGCGCGAAAGCGCTGCTCGAAAGTCCGCAGGTCACAGACGTCGCCCACCTCGTAGCGCACGTCCAGCGGGTGGCGCGTGTCCCGGTCGCCTTCGCGCTCACGGCTCGCACCCCGGAGCGGCCGCGACCCGCAGCCGGCAGTCTCCACGGCTCCCGGCGGGCCCTCGTACTGGCCGAAGACACGAAGATCGGGAGATCGTTCCGTCCTCCTCTACAGACGGGTGGCCCGGCCACCACTCAGCACGGCAGGTGTGTGCCCTGCCCACCTAGGCGGGGCCCGGCCGGTCACACACAGTGGAAGGGACAGCAGCGGTGAGTTGTGTGGTTCCCAGACGGACGTGACGGGGGATGAGATGGGGGACGGCGGCGTGTGCGCGGCGGACGGACGGAACCGGGCCGGCGGCCCGGCCCCCGTCGGTGCCTGCGACGACGTCTTCGACGACCTGTGCTCGGCGCTGTTCGCGTCCCTGCCCCGCCGGGACCAGCGCAGGAGGGGCATGGAGTACGTGGGCGGCCTGCTGCGCACCGAGGGGCGCAAGTCGATACGGAACATCGCCGCCACGACCGGTGGATCGGCCACCGAGCAGCGACTGCACCACTTCGTCACCAGCTCGACGTGGGACTGGGTCTCGGTGCGCCGGGACCTGGCGCGCTACCTGGCCCGTGTGGCGCCGCCCGAGGCGTGGGTCGTGCATCCCCTGGTCATTCCCAAGGCCGGTGAGCACTCCGTGGGGGTGGAGCGGCAGTTCGTGTCCGCCATGGGCCAGGTGCTCAACGCCCAGCAGGCCGTGGGCGTCTGGGCGGCGTCGGAGCGGCTGTGCGCGCCGGTCAACTGGCGGCTGCTGCTCTCCGCGGACTGGCTGGGGAACGGACGGCGGCGGGTGCGGGCGTCGATCCCCGAGGGGCTGCTGCTGGAGCGGACCCTAGGCGACTGCTCCATCGAGGCGTGCCTCGACACGGCGGCGGAGGTGGGGCTGCCGGTGCGGCCGGTGGTGCTGGACGCGCGGGACGCGGACGGCGCGGCGGTGGTCCGCAGGCTGCGCGCGGCGAACCTGCCCGTACTGGCCCGTGTCAGCGGCTCGCTGCCGCTGTCCGTGACGGATGCGGCCCTCGCGCCGCGCGGCGGCGCCCCGGTGCCGGCGCACCAGATCATGGGCGCCGCCCGGGAGATGCGGCGACCGGCCCGCCGGGGGGCGGACCGCGGTGCCGTACGGACCAGCCTGGTCGCGGGCCTGCGGGTCGCGCTGCCGGGGGAAGCGGGCGCAGGGCCGTCCGCCCGCCGGACCGGCGACGCCGCGGTCGCAGCGGCCGGCGGCACGGACCTGCTGCTCGTCGGCGAGTGGCGGGGGCGCCAGCGGTGGCCCGCGGCGCTGTGGCTGACCGACCTGACCAAGGCGCCCCCCGCCGCCCTGCTGCGGCTCGGGTCGCTGCTGCGCAGGGTCGACCGGGACTTCGCCGCGATCTCGGACCAGGTCGGGCTGCGGGACTACGCCGGCCGGTCCTTCAGCGGCTGGCACCGCCATGTCACGCTCGCCTCCGCCGCGCACGCGGTGGCCGCCCTGACCGGCGCGGCCGGGGCGTACCTGGATCAGGCGTCCTGACCGGGCACGCGCTCGCGGTGCGGCGCGCCGCGGCGGGCGCGCAGGACATGCCGGATCCGTGCCAGCCTGAGCGCCGTACGGACCTCGAAGGCCCGCTCCGGGTTCTGCCACTCGGCTCCCAGCAGCTCACTGACCCGCTTGAGGCGGCGGGCGACGGTGTTGGGGTGCACGTGCAGTCTTCGGGCCGCGTGCGTGGGGCTGCCCCCGGTGTCGAAGTACGTCTCCAGGGTGCGGGCGAGGTCGGTGGACGAGCGCCGGTCGGTGTCGGTCACCGGACCGATCGTCGCGTCGATGAAGCCGTCGACATCGTGGTCGTCGGCCAGGAGCAGCCCTAGGAAACCCAGTTCGCGCAGGGACGCGGCGCTTCCTTGGGCGCCGAGTGCGCTCATCGCGTCGAGGCAGCGCTGCGCCTCCCTGTGGCCCCGGAGGACCGATCCTGTTCCGGTCACCGGGCCGGCGGCGCCGACGGTCACGGCGGTGCCGAGCAGCGGTGACAGCTCGTCGTGGACGGCCCGGGCGGCGGCTGCGGCGTCCGCGCCCGGCAGGAGCAGCGCGGCTTCGCCGTCGTGCACGCTCTTCAGCCCGCCCTTGCGCCGCGCGTAGGAGGCCGCCCAGACCACCACCCTGCGCCGGTCGCCCTCCTGGGGCCGGGCGAGGACCACGACGTGCGGCTGCCCCATGTCGATGCCCAGTCGGAGCGCGGTGGTCTCCAGTCGCCGGGGAGGGTGCTCGGAGTGGGTGAGGAGGTCGTCGAAGAGCTGGTCGCGCACCCGGCCGCGGTCGTCGGCGGCGCTACGGCCGCCGCGTGAGAGCAACAGCACCGCCACGCAACGGGTGGCCAGGCGCAGCAGCCGCTCGTCGAGGCCGGTGAGCGGTCGGCCGGGACGCAGGAAGAGCGAGCCCAGCACCTCGTCGCCGGCGAGGATCGGCGCCACCCAGGTGTCGTCGTCCGTCGGCAGCGGCCTGGCGGCACCGTGGGCCCTCATGGCGGCGGCTACCGCCGCGAGGTCCCCGGTGGTGGCCGCGCGGGGGCCGTCGTCCGCCCCCGCGGGCGGGTCCGCCCGGCACGGCCCGGCTGCCGGGGTGCGGTCCGCGGTGTCGGTGAGCACCGTGCCGTCCGTCGCGCAGACGCGTACCGTTCCGCCGAGGCGGCGGGCCAGCTCCACGGCCACCGCGTGCAGGTCCGTGCCGTCGAGCACCAGATCCGTCAACCGGTCCTGGAACGCTCCCAGTTCGCGTTGCTCGCGCAGGGCCGACTCGGTGCGGTCGGCCGTATGCGAGAGGCGGCGGACGAGGGCGGTGGACCGGTCCAGGACACGGGCGTTCTCCACGGCCGCGGCGGCCAGGTGCCCCAGGGATGTCATCAGCGAGATCTCGTCGGTCGTGAAGTGCCTGACCTTGCGGTCGGCCGCGTAGAGCACGGCGAAGGTCCTGCCGCCGTAGCTGAGCGGAACCGCGCTCACGGCGTGCAGTCCCTCGGCGCGGACCACCTCGTCGAGGGCCCGACTGCGCCGGATCGAGCCGTCGGTGAGGTAGTCGGGCGTCCAGGCGGGCGCCGAGCCGGCCAGGACGTCGCCGACCAGCCCTGCGTCGTCGGGCAGTCGCAGCCCCACGGTGAGCGTCGAGGTGTGGCCCTCGCAGGCCCGGACCCGGACCACTCCTTCGTCCTCCTCGGGAAAGGCGATGAAGGACATGTCGGTGCCGAGCAGGGTCCGGGTGCGCCGGGTGACGACCTTGAGCAGGGAGGCCAGGTCGTACGGTGCCGCGAGGTCCCGGGCGATGTCGACCAGCGTCGACAGCCCCTTCTCCAGCCGGTGCCGGCGGCCCAGCTGTGCGTAGAGGCTCAGTTCCAGGTCCCGGGCGCGTTCCAGTTGTTCGTACTGCCCTGCCTGTCCTTCGTCCCCCCTTGGTCCGCACTCCCCCCTTTGTCCGCTCTCCCCCCTGTGTTCGTACTCCCCCGCTCCGGGCCCGCCGCGCCGGACGTACGCCACCAGGTCCTCCAGGCGGTCGGCCGGCGCTTCGCCGGCGAGTAACTCCCGTACGGCAGTGGTGTACGACTTGGCGTGGTCCCGTGGCACGTGGCTCCCCCGGTGCTACAGCTGTGCTCCCTGACTGGCGAGAGCTTGAAGCTATGCATGTGCCACGGACGCAGTCAACATTTTGTTGAAACGTTGTCGGGGCCGAGGGGCGTTCACACTGCCGTGGACGCCCGCCCCTCGCCGGTGGGGAGCAGTGCCGTCCGCTCCTGCCCGACCTGATGGAGTCGGCCGTACTTGACGGAGTGCGGCTCAAGCCGTTGGCGGGTCCGTGGGCCGCGGCCCACGATCGTGGCGACCGGGAGCCGGCCGCGGCTCACGGTGCCGGGCACCGGGGCGTCCTTGCGTGCCGGGCGGGCATCCGTGCGCCTTTTTCACGCCAACGGGAAGCGCTATGACCAATCTCGCCGTCATCTACTACTCGTCCACCGGGAACGTCCACCAGCTGGCCGACGCCGCGGCGACCGCCGGGAGGAAGGCGGGCGCCGACGTACGCCTGCGGCGGGTCGCCGAACTCTTCCCTCCGGACACGGTCGCCGGGAACCCCGCCTGGGCCGGCCATCTCGCCGCGACGCGCGACGTCCCCGAGGCCGCCCTGGAGGACCTGGAGTGGGCCGACGCGCTGCTGTTCGGCACGCCGACCCGCTTCGGGCTGCCCGCGGCCCAGCTCAAGCAGTTCCTCGACACCACCGTCACGCTGTCCCTCGCGGGGAAGCTCGTGAACAAGATCGTGGCGTCCTTCACCTCCACGGCGGCCACGCACAGCGGCCAGGAGAGCACCATCCTGGCCCTCAACAACACCTTCTACCACTGGGGCTCGATCCTCGTGCCGACCGGCGCCGTGGACCCCGTCCTCGCCACGCCGGACAACGGCAACCCGTACGGCGTCAGCAGCGTCTCCCGGGGCCGCCCCGCCGGCGCGGCTCCCGGCAACCTCGCCGCGATCGAGGTGCAGGCCCGCCGTGTCATCGACATCGCCGGCGCCCTGAAGCGCGGTTCCGCCGCGGGCTGACGCCCCGCCCGGGCCCCCGGCCACCAGCACCAGCACCAGCACCAGCACCAGCACCAGCACCAGCACCAGCGGAGGACGGAACAGATGGAGCACAAAGTTGCCCTGGTCACCGGGGCCGCGGGCGGGATCGGCGCGGCCGTGGTCCGGGCGCTCGGCGAGCGGGGCGTGCGAGTGGCCGCCCTCGACCGCGACGTGGCGCGGCTGCGCGGCACCGTGGCGGCGGCGGTGGCCGACGGACTGAGCGTTCAGGCGTTCGGCTGCGACGTGTCGGACAGTGCCCGGGTCGACTCCGTGGTCGGCGCCGTCGAGGAACAGCTCGGGCCGGTGGAGTACCTGGTCAACGCGGCCGGAGTGCTGCGTCTGGGCGAGACGAGGGACCTGGCGGACGAGGACTGGGCGGCCACCTTCGCGGTCAACGCCACCGGCGTCTTCCACATGTGCCGCGCGGTCGTCTCCCGCATGGTGCCCCGCTCCCGGGGAGCCGTCGTCACCGTGGCGTCCAACGCCGCCGCCACGCCCCGCACTCAGATGGCCGCCTACGCCGCCTCCAAGGCCGCGGCGTCCATGTTCACCAAGAGTCTGGGCCTGGAGGTGGCCAGACACGGGATCCGCTGCAACGTCGTGGCCCCCGGTTCGACCGACACCCCGATGCTGTCGTCGATGTGGCACGACGAGTCGGGCCCCCGGGGGACGGTCGAGGGCCGGCCGGAGGCGTTCCGCGTGGGCATCCCGCTGGGCCGGCTGGCGCGCCCGGCGGACGTCGCCGCGGCCGTCGTCTTCCTGCTCTCCGACCAGGCCTCCCACATCACGCTGCACGACCTCACGGTCGACGGCGGCGCCGCACTCGGTGCCTGACCGCACCGGCCCCCGTGCGGGCGTCCCCCACCCACGTGTTCCCGGCAACGGAGGAAAGCCATGGCGGGCATACCCCGCATCGAACCGTACGCCCTGCCCACCGCGGCCGACCTGCCCGGCAACGTCGCCCAGTGGACCCCGGACCCCGCTCGCGCGGTCCTGCTCGTCCACGACATGCAGCGGTACTTCCTGAAGCCCCTGCCGGACACCCCGCGGCTCGAGCTGGTGGCCAACGCCGCGCTGCTGCGCGAGCGGTGCGCCGCGCTCGGCGTCCCGGTCGCGTACACCGCGCAGCCCGGCGACATGACCGAGGCGCAGCGCGGACTGCTGCGTGACTTCTGGGGCCCCGGGATGACGGCGGCGCCCGCCGACCGGCGGATCGTGGACGCCCTGACCCCGGCTCCCCAGGACTGGGTCCTCACCAAGTGGCGCTACAGCGCGTTCTTCCGCTCCGAGCTGCTGGACCGGATGCGCGACGGCGGTCGCGACCAGCTCATCGTGTGCGGTGTGTACGCCCATGTCGGTGTCCTCATGACCGCGGTCGAGGCGTTCAGCCATGACATCCGGACCTTCCTGGTGGCCGACGCCGTCGCGGACTTCTCCGCGGCGCACCACCGTATGGCCCTCGAGTACGCCGCGGCGCGCTGCGCGATGACCGTGACCGCCAAGGAGGTCTTCGCGTGACCCGGGCCGGACACGGCCCGCACTCCGGTGCGGCACCGCAGGGGCGCGACTCGTCCCCGCAGGGGCATGACTCGTCCCCGCAGGGGCATGACTCGTCCCCGCAGCGGCAGGACCTGCTCAGCCGGGTGCTGGCGCCGCGGCCGCCCGCCTTCGCGCTGCTGCACCGCCCGGAGACCGCCGGCCCGGCAGTGGTGGAGGTGCTGGCCGGCGAGGTGTCCACCCCCGCCACGCTGGCCGGCATACCGCTGCCGGAGAGCGCCGCCGGGGCCGCGGGGCCGCGGCACGAGGTGCTGACGGTCATACCGTACCGGCAGATCTCGGAACGCGGCTTCGCGTGCGCGGACGACGGCGCACCGCTGCTCGCCCTGACCGTCACGGAGCAGAGCGAACTGTCGGTCGCCGAGGTGCTGGCCCGCGTGCCCGACGTGCCGATCCGGTTGACCGGCGGGCACTTCGACATGGACGACGAGACGTACGCCGGCACCGTCCGCGCGGTGGTCGCCGACGAGATCGGGCAGGGCGCCGGGGCGAACTTCGTCATCAAGCGCTCGTACGTCGCCGACATCGCCGGCTACAGCGTCGGCAGCGCGCTGGCGTTCTTCCGGCGGCTGCTGGAGCGGGAGTCGGGCACGTACTGGACCTTCGTCGTCCACACCGGGGAGCGCACCTTCGTCGGCGCCACCCCCGAACGGCACATCAGCCTGCGGGACGGCGTCGCCGTGATGAACCCGGTCAGCGGCACCTACCGGTACCCGCCGTCCGGCCCGACCCTGCCGGAGGTGCTGGAGTTCCTCGCCGACACGAAGGAGGCCGACGAGCTGTACATGGTCGTCGACGAGGAGCTGAAGATGATGGCCCGCATCTGTGACACGGGCGGACGCGTGGTGGGGCCGTACCTCAAGGAGATGGCCCGCCTGGCCCACACGGAGTACGTCATCGAGGGGCGCAGCGACCGCGACCCGCGCCGTGTGCTGCACGAGACGATGTTCGCGCCGACGGTCACCGGCAGCCCGCTGGAGAGTGCCTGCCGTGTCATCCGCCGCTACGAGCCGCAGGGCCGCGGCTACTACAGCGGGGCCGTGGCGCTGATGGGGCGCGATGAGCGCGGCCGCCGCACGCTGGACTCCTCCATCCTCATCCGCACCGCCGACATCGACACCGGCGGCCGGGTACGCATCGGCGTCGGAGCCACTCTCGTACGGCACTCCGACCCGGCCTCCGAGGTGGCCGAGACCCGGGCCAAGGCGGCCGGGCTGCTGTCCGCGCTGGAGGCCGACGAGCCCCGAAGGTTCGCCGAGCACCCGCGCGTACGGGCCGCGCTGGAGCGGCGCAACGCGACGCTCGCCGGGTTCTGGCTGGCGGAGCGGGCCGGCCCGGCCTCGCCGGCCCCGGCACTGACCGAGCGCCGGGTGCTGGTCGTCGACGCCGAGGACGCCTTCACCGCGATGATCGCCCATCAGCTCCGTGCGCTGGACCTGTCCGTGACGGTGCGCCGTTTCGACGAGCCGTACGAGGTGGACGCCCACGACCTCGTGGTGCTGGGGCCGGGTCCGGGCTCGCCTTGGCAGACGGACGATCCCCGGATCGGCCACATGCGCTCCGCGGTGCGCACGCTGCTGCGCGAGCGGCGGCCGTTCCTCGCCGTGTGCCTGAGCCACCAGGTGCTGAGCGCGGAACTCGGCTTCGCCCTGACCCGGCGTGAGGTACCGCACCAGGGGGTGCAGCGCGAGATCGATCTCTTCGGCTCCCCGGAGCGGGTCGGCTTCTACAACACCTTCGCCGCGGTCAGCGACGCCGACCGGGTGGAGTGCCCGGACGTCGGCGTGGTGGAGGTGAGCCGGGAGCCGGGCAGCGGCGAGGTGCACGCGCTGCGGGGCCCGCACTTCGCCTCGATGCAGTTCCACGCCGAGTCGCTGCTGACCGAGGACGGCCCGCGCATCGTCGGCCGTCTCATGGCGGAGGTGCTGGGCGCGCGGGTCCGCCTTCCCTGACCGCTTCCGTACTCCGATGTACAGGGCCGCGTCCCGGACCGGGACGTGGGCCGTGCATCCCGTTCCCAAGCCGAGGAAATGCCTGATGTCTCGCAGCTCCGCCCGTCACGGCGGTCTCCATCTCGGACTCGTTCCCCAGTTGGCCGCCGCGAGGAACGGCGGCACACCCATCACCCTCGACCACGAAATGGACCTGTTCCCCGGCAGCGGGCGGCAGTTGACGGTTGCCGAACTGGCCGATCGGGTGGACGACGTGGCGGCCCGGCTGTGGGCCGGCGGTGTCCGGCCCAGTGAGCACGTGGTGATCCACAAGACCTCGAACTTCGACATCTACGTGCTGGCCACCGCGACCGCGCGGATCGGCGCCGTACCCGTCATGCTCTCCCCCGCGCTGGACGGCGACAGCGTCATCACACTCATCGAGCGGCTGGAGCGTCCCCACCTGGTGACGGACGCGGCCAAACTCACCGGGCCACTGTCCGCCGCACGCCCCGGCGACCTCACCGACCGCCTCTTCGTCACCGCGGGGGACCTGCCCGGGGCCGTGTCGCTGGCGGAGCTGGCGGGCTCGCCCCGGCGCCGGCCGGTGCTGATGCACCCCGACCACCCGGCCCTGATGACCCACACCTCCGGCACCACCGGCCTGCCCAAACTGGTCGTGCACTCCGCGCGCACGCTGCACGGGCGCTACCGGCCGCAGCAGAGACTGGCCGCGCTCGTGCGGGGCCAGGAGACCGTCGCGCTGCACGTCTCGTTCGTGCATTCGCGGATGTACCTGGCGCTCGCCGTCCTGCTGCCGCGCGCGATGCCGCTGGTCGTCATGGACGAATCGGAGCCGGAGGCCGTCGCGGAGCTGTTCGCGGCCACCCGGCCCGGGTTCGTCGAGACCCACCCGAACTCGTTCATGGAGTGGGAGCCGCTCGCCGACGACCCGCGCAGGCCGTTCTCGTCGGTCCGCTATTTCAGCAGCACCTTCGACGCCATCCACCCGGGCACGATGGACCGGCTGCTGCGGGCCTCGGAGCGTCGCTCCCCGGTCTTCTTCCAGATCTACGGCCAGAGCGAGTGCGGCCCGCTCGTCGGCCGCGGCTACACCCGCAAGGGTGCGCACAAGGCCGACGGGCGCTGTCTGGGCTTCGCCATGCCGGGGATGACCAGGTTCCGGCTCGTCCCCCGGGACGGTGCCCGGCCCTCCCGCGAGACCCCCGGTTACATCGAAGTGAGCACACCCGGGCGGGCGTTGACCTATTTCGGGGAGAAGGCGCGCTTCGAGCAGCAGGTCCACGGAAAGTGGTGGCGGGGAGGTGACGTCGGCTACCGGACGAAGTGGGGGTGCCTGCACCTGCTGGACCGCGAGGTCGACGTCATCACCGGCATCCACAGCACCCTGGCGGTCGAGGACGTCGTCCTGGGCCGGCTGGCCGAGCTGGCCGAACTCGTCCTGGTGCCCGGCCCGCGGCAGGAGCCGGTGCCCGTCGTCTGCACCAGGGACGACCGGCCCCTGGACACGGCGCGCTGGCACGAGGCCGTGTCCGACCTGGAGCCGATGGCCGACCCGGTCCAGCTGACGTCGGCGGAGCTTCCCCGCACGGCCACCATGAAGATCAGACGCATCGAGCTGGCGGAGCGCCTGCGGGAGCGCCTGGAGCGGGCGTCGTGACGCAGGGACGGGACGACGGCGTGGCGGACGAGCGGGATGGCAAGGTGACAGACGGGCGCAGGGAGAGGGCGGCCGGCGGGCGCGGCGGCCGGGCGGGCCGGGGGGTCCGTGGGGAGCAGGCGGGCCGGGACGTCGACGTGCTCGTGGTCGGCGCCGGACCGACCGGGCTGCTGGCCGCCTGCGAACTGCTCAGACGAGGCGTGCGCGTGCGGGTCGTCGACCGCGCCCCGCAGCCGGTGCGCGCACCCAAGGCGCTGTCGCTGTGGCCGCGGGCTCTCGACATCCTCCAGGACGTGGGCGTCCTGGACGGGATTCGCGACGCCTCGCAGCGGATCGACGCGTTCAGCTACTTCTCCGACGGGCATCCGGTGGCCTCCTTCGGCTTCGCCGAGGACCTGGCGTCCCGGACGCTGCCCCAGCACGAGACCGAGCGGCTGCTCACCGAGCGCCTGCACGCCCTGGGCGGAAAGGTCGAGCGGGGTGTACGGCTCCTCGGCTTCGACGAGTCGGACCCGGCCGGCCCGATCGAGGCGACCGACCAGGTCACCTCGATCCTGGAACACGCGGACGGCGGGGTGGAGCGGGCGCACACACCGTTCGTGATCGGCGCGGACGGGGCCCGCAGCGCGGTGCGCGGGCAACTCGGCACCGGGTTCGAAGGGTCGACGTACGAAATGGCGTTCGCGCTGACCGACACACATGTCGATGGCGCGCTCCCGGCGGACGAGATCCGCTACTACCAGTCCCCGACGGGGACCTTGGTGATCGTGCCGATGCCCCGCGGGGTTTTCCGGCTGCTGGCCGTCATGCCAGGCGGCCGAAGCGGGATCGACGTGCCCACGATGCAGGGGATCGTCGACGAACGCGGCCCGCGCGGTGTGCGGATCACCCGACCGGTGTGGCAGACGGTGTTCCGCGTCCACGCCCGGCGGGCCACCGAGTTCCAGCGCGGTCGCGTCTTCCTCATGGGCGACGCCGCCCATGTGCACAGCCCGGCCGGCGGGCAGGGCATGAACAACGGTCTCCAGGACGCCCACAACCTGGGCTGGAAGCTCGCCGCCGTCGTCCACGGACGTTCCCCGGCGTCGCTGCTGCTGAGCTACGGACCCGAACGCGTGGAGGCGACCCGGCGGATCGTCCGGGACACGGACCTGCAGACACGGGCCTGGATGGTGGAGCACCCGGCGGCGGTCCGGGTACGGGACACCGCGTTCCGGCTGCTGGAGCGCTCCGGGGCGGTCTCCCGCTTCTACGCGCCGGTGATGGCCGGTCGGCGGCTGGCCTACACCCCGGTCCGGGAGACCCAGCGGCCGTCCGCGCGGCCTGCCTGCTCGGTGCGCGGCCGGTTGCCCGGGGGCGTGCGCGTCGGCGCGGTCTTCCCCCGGGCGGTCGCGGTCGCGCTCGGCATCGCCGGGCCCGGTGCGGACCCGGCACGCTGGACGGTGGCCGCCGTCTCGTCCCCGGGCCAGGGCGGGTGGCTCGCCGCGGTCGACCGCTCCGTGTCCCGCCGGCCGGGGGTGCGGACGGTGCGGGTCACGCCCGCCGCGCTCGCCCCGCACGGTGCGTGCGAGCGGCCCGGGTACTACCTGATCCGCCCCGACGGGCACATCGCGGCACACGGGCATCAGGGCGATCTGCACCGGCTGCGGGCGGAGCTGGCAGCCGTGCTGCTGGACCGGCCGTCGGAAAGGGGGCCCGAGAGCGGGTTGTCAGGGCCATTCCTGGATGTCTAGTATCCAGATATGCGCATGAGCGAAGGAGTGGAGTGGGCGCTGCACAGCTGCCTCAACCTCGCCTGGGCGCGGGACGCGGGGGCGGTGACGGTGGCGCGGCTCGCGGCCTACCACGAGCTGCCCACGCCGTACCTCAACAAGCAGTTGCAGGCGCTGTCGCGGGCCGGGATCGTCAGCTCCGTACCCGGTCCGCGCGGCGGCTTCCGGCTGGCGCGCGACCCCGAGGACATCACGCTCATGGACGTGGTCACGGCTATCGAAGGCCCTGACCAGGCGTTCCGCTGCGCCGAGATCCGGCAGCAGGGACCGCACGGCGACGTATCGAGCAACTCAGGCCGCCCCTGCGCGGTCTCGCACGCCATGCGCCAGGCCGAACTCGCCTGGCGCCGCGAGCTGGCGGCCAGGACCGTCGCCGACGTCATGGACGACGCCCGACGCAGCTCCCCCGGCCTGCCGGAGCGGGTCCGCCGCTGGTTCACCTCGGTCCGGGCCTGACCGCGAGGAGCTGAGGGAGGGCCGGTCCCGGCGTCGGCCGGGACCGAATCGGCGACGATCACCGGCGCGGGTGCGACGGCATCTCCTCGCGAGGTGATTCTGGACATTGGATATCCAGATACAGGAACACGGGAACGGCCCCATGCGCACACGTCTGCCCGTCAGGCATCACAAGTCAAAAGTCACATGCCGCAAACCACACGTCACAAGTCGCAGGTCACAAGCGACATGTCGCAAGCCACACGTCACGGACCACGAGGAGCAGCAGTCATGAACGTCCGACCGGATCACCAGGTGCGCGAGGCGTCAGGGGCCCTGTGGCCCCGGACGGGAGGCCCGGCATGACCGCGGTGGACCGCTCCACTCCCCCGGCGGCCGGCACGCGCTCGCCGCTCAGGTCCTGGCTCGCCGTCTGGGCCATCGCGTTGGGGATCTTCTCCCTGATGACGTCGGAGCTGCTGCCGGTCGGCCTGCTCACGCCGGTCGGTTCCGAACTGCACGTCTCCGACGGGACGGCCGGCCTCATGGTGACCGTGCCCGGCCTGGTGGCCGCCGTGTCGGCGCCCCTGATCACCGTGACGGCCGGGCGGCTGGACCGGCGCCTGGTGCTGTGCGTCCTGATCGGCCTGGTCGGGGCGGCCAACCTGGCCTCCGCGTTCGCACCCCACTTCGCGACCGTCCTGGCGGCGCGGTTCCTCGTCGGGGTGAGCGTCGGCGGATTCTGGGCGATCGCGGGCGGCCTGGCTGTCCGGCTGGTGCCGGAGAAGCAGGTGCCGCGGGCGATGGCCGTCATCTTCGGCGGAGTGTCGACCGCCTCGGTCGTCGGCGTGCCGGCCGGGACCCTGGCGGGCGAACTGAGCGGCTGGCGCACCGCGTTCGCGGCCGTGGGCGTGCTCGGGCTGGTGGCCCTGGCCTGCAAGCTGTGGCTGGTGCCCCCGTTGCCGGCGACACAGACGATCCGACTGGCCGAACTGCCCGGGCTTTTCCGGGAGAACGCCGGTGTGCGCATCGGTGTGGCCGTCACCTTCCTGCTGATCACCGGTCAGTTCGTGGCCTACACTTTCGTCCGGCCGATCCTGCAGGACATCAGCGGCGTCGACCCGGAACTGATCAGTACCCTGCTGCTCGGTTACGGCGTGGCCGGTATCGTCGGCAACACCGTGGCCAGTTCCTGGGCCGCCCGCGACGTACGCCGCACCCTGCTGGTCATCGCCGTCGCGCTGACCGCGACGATGGCCCTGTTCCCCCTCATCGGCACCAGCCCCGCGGGCTGCATCGGTCTGCTGGTCGTGTGGGGGCTGGCGTACGGAGGCGTGTCCGTGAGCCTGCAGACCTGGATGATGAAGGCCGCGCCGCAGGCCTCCGAGGCGGCCAGCTCCTTGTTCGTCGCGGCGTTCAACCTCTCCATCGCCCTGGGCGCACTGGTCGGCGGTCTCGCCGTGGACGCCCTGGCGACGACCAGCGTCCTGTGGGTCGGCGGTGCCCTGGTCCTCCTCACCGCGCTGACGGCGTGGAGCGCGCGCAGGACGCAGGTGTCGTGACGACTGCCGTGAGGGGCCGTCCGGAAGGGGAGTGAGTCCGCTCCGGCCTCCAGCTCGCCGCCCCGGTCGACGGGTGAAGGACCGGCATCACCTTGGATGCCGGTCCTTCACCCGTGCCGGGCGGGGCGTCACCGCGCCTTCGGACCTCCGGTAAGCGGCGTCGGTGTGTGCATCCACGCGACGTGGTCGTGCAGCTCCGTGGCCGAGAGGGAGGCCAGCATCGCGTTGCGGTCGTCCGCCTCGGCGCCGGCCGGGTGCCACAGGCTCACGCTGCGGCGGGCGACGAGCTGGACGGCGGCCGTGCGCTCACGGCGCAGCCCGTTGTAGGTGCGCAGCCGCCGCGGGAAGGAGGACGCCGGGCAGTCGAGCAGGTCACCGAGGACGACGGCGTCCTCCAGTGCCTGGCAGGCGCCCTGCGCCGCGTAGTGCAGCATCGGGTGGGCCGCGTCGCCCAGCAGGGTCACCCGGCCGTCGGTCCAGTCGTCCACCGGGTCGCGGTCGACGAGCATCCAGGTCTTCCAGTCCTCCCCCAGCCGCAGCAGGCGCTGCGGGGCCTGCCCCGCGAGCCCCGCGAGCCGGGTGAGCACCTGCTCCCGGGGAGCGGGCACACCGGCGAACGCCTCGGTCAGGCCGCCGTCCCAGCTGGCGGCGAGGTTGAGGCTGGTACCGCCCGCGATCGGGTAGTGCACGAAGTGGCATCCGGGGCCGGCCCACCAGGTGACGTGGTTCCCGCGGAACTCCTCGGGCACCCGGTCCATGGGCAGGACGGTGCGGTAGACGCTGATGCCGGACACCCGCGGGGAGCCGTCGCCGACGAGCCGGTGCCGCAGCGCGGAGTGGATGCCGTCGGCCCCGACGACAGCGTCGCCTGCGATGCGTCCGCCGCCTTCCAGGACGACCGCGGCGCCGGTGGCGTCCTGTTCGTAGCCGACGACGGCACTGCTGCCGCGCAGTTCGACGGTGCCGGTGCGCCGGCAGGCGTCCAGCAGGAGCGAGTGCAGCTCGGCGCGGTGCACGACGACGTACGGGCTGCCGAAGCGCCGTCGGTAGTCGGCGGTGAGCGGCATGCTCACCACGTGCTTGCCCGTGCGCCCGTCCATGAAGCGCAGCTCGTCCATGTGCACGGCCGTGGCGCAGACCCGGTCCCCCAGGCCCAGGCGCCAAAGCGCGTGGATGCCGTTGGGCGCGATCTGGATGCCGGCGCCGATCTCGGCGAAGCGCTCGGCGCGCTCCAGTACCAGCACCCGGTGTCCCCGGCGGGCCACGGCCAGGGCCGTCGCCAGGCCGCCGATGCCGCCGCCGACCACGAGGATCCGTGCCGGGCGCGCGGGTCGTGCATGCTCAGTCATCGTCGTCCCCCCGGTCCAGCAGGCGGGCCAGTTCGAGTCGTTTGATCTTCGTCGTCGCGGTCTGCGGAAGTTCGTGCAGTCGCCGCTGGACCGGGTCGGCCATGGGCGGCAGCCCGGCTGCCGCGGCCTTCCAGGCAGCCAGGTCGAGAGGCTTGTCGCCCCGGGTGCAGACCACGGGGACCGCCCGCCCGCCCGTGCCTCGTACGATGACGACTTCGACGAGGTCGGTCATCCTGCCGAGCAGCACGTCCTCCGCCGCGAGGGTGCTGCCGAAGCCCTCGATGAGGTCGACTTCGCGGTCCAGCAGGTGGACGCAGCCCCAGGCGGTGCGGTAGCCGACGTCGCCCATGCGCCACCAGCCGCCTTCGGAGAGCTGGGCGGCGTACCGCTCCGGTTCTCCGAGATAGGTCAGCACACGTCCTTCGCTGCGCACCTCTATGTAGCCCGGGTTCGTTCTGGTGGGCGGGTTTCCGTCCCTGCTGACGACGCGGACGCCGGTCATGCCGGGAAAGGGGAAGCCGACACATCGTCCGTCGGATTCGGGAGAGCGTCGGCGGCTGAAGGTGCGTACGACGGCGGGGCCCACTTCGCTCTGGCCGTAGAGCTGTCCGAAGAGGGGGTTCCTGCGCCGTGAGGCGCGCAGCAGCCGGTGCACGGTACGCGGGTGGATGGCGTCGAAGGTGCTGCTGAAGAGTTTCACGTTCGCCAGCGGTCCGCGCGGGTCGGCGGCCAGTTCCTCCCATTCGACGAAGGAGTTCGGATGCGCCTCCAGGACGCCGGGGCGCAGCCGGGCGAAGAGGTCGGCCACGTTCTCGCGGCGCGCGTCGGCGAGCACGACGATCGGCAGTCCTCGCAGCAGGGAGATCGCCAGCGCGGTGAACAGCCGTGAGTGCACGAAGGACACGTGCATCGCGACGGTCTCGCGTCGGCGGAGCACCGGGGCGACCGCCGCGGCCTGCGGGCGGTAGCGGGCTTCGAGGCTGCGGCCCGTGTGGACGGCCAGCTTGGGTGTGCCGGTGGTTCCCGAGGTGTGGGTGATCAGGGCGGGCCGCTCCGGCGGCATGGTGACGGCCGGTACGCGGTCGACGCCGGCCAGGGCGGAGAGCGCGAGCGCGTTCTCGTGCTCGCCGGAGGTGAGGAGGACCGCTCTCGTCAGGCCGAAGACGTCCGCGGGAAGTTCGTTCACGAGCGTGACGGCGTCGGTCACCAGGAAGGGCCGTTCGGTGCGGCGTATCAGCTCGGCGGCCGTCCCGCCGTCCAGCGTGGGCGACAGCAGCACGGGTACGGCACCGACGCGGGCGGCGGCGCACGCCAGGAGGGTGATGTCGAAGGCGTCGGACTTGTGGACGACCACCCGGTCCATGGGCCGGACACCGCAGGCCCACAGCCGGGCGGCGTAGTCGTCGACGGTGTCCGCGACCTCCGCGACGGTCGCCCGGCGCCCCGGCCACGGGGTCAGGTCGAGGTCGTGGTCGAGGATCAGGAGGTTCGCCGGGTACCGGGCCGCCGCACGCTCGAAGAGCGTCCCCAGCCGGATACCACGGTTTGCCATACGTTGCAGGAACATGGTGCCAAGCTCTCGTCGCGCGGACAGGGAGGGCCGGCCGCCGCGCCCCGGGCGCCGGGCGGCCGGAGTGTGGCGGGCCCCGCCCGTGGTGAGGCGGGTCCCGGTCATGGCGGGGCGGGCCCGGGAGGGACCGCTGTCGCCGCTCACCTCTTGTCGACGACGGCCTTGACGCGTTCCAGCGTCACCGCGAGGTCACCCGCCACCTTGGCGCCCCACTCGGCGAAGAACCGGTCCTCGTCCGCCTGGTCCATACCGGCGGTGATGCCGCGGATCCCTTCGGTGGGCGCGTCCATGCGGAAGTGATGGATCAGCACGCTGCCCTCACCCGCGGGCGCCAGGTCGAAACCCCACACGCTCCGCTGTTTTCGGCCCGCTGTGTCCCGCATCGCCCAGCGGAAGGTACGGCCGGGTTCCGCCGCGACGATCTCGGATTCCGTGGTCCATTTGCCCCGTACGACGGGCGCCCAGGAGACCACGGACTCGTGACGGAGGTTCTCACCGCGGAAGACCGCGCCCACCGTGGCCGGTTCGCCGAAGAGCCATGAGCCGCCCAGGCATTCCGGGCTCCACTCGCCACTGCGCGGAAGGTCGCTGATCACGGCGTATACCGCGTGCGGAGCAGCCGAGAGGGCTATCTGGGCGCGCGCGTCGAAGAGCGGGGCGCCGCCGGGGCCGGGGGTGGCTTTCACGTCATCATTGGCTGAGGGCATGGCCCGAAGCTTGCAGACGTTGCGCCGGAGGGGTCAAAGACCGGATCGCGGGTCCGTCAAGTCGTGCCCGGCCGGGCGGAAACGCGAGGATCGGGGCCAAGTACGTCGATGAGCCGGTCAGCCGGTCGGCCTGGGAACCGGGTGGCAGGCGAGGCGTGTGCGGCGAGTTGACACAGTCGCGCCTTCCACGGGGAGGGCGAGTGCCCGGCGTGCCAGGATCGGCGGCATGCGCGCCGCCTACATCGAACAGCTCGGCCCGCCGGACGTGATCCGCTACGGTGAACTGCCCTCGCCCCGGCCTGGGCCCACCGACGTGCTGGTCGACGTACTGGCCACCACGGTCAACCCCGTGGACACCTTCGTCCGCTCGGGCGTGTTCCGCACGCCGGTCGGCTTCCCCCTGGTGATCGGCCGTGACCTGGTGGGCACGGTGGCGGAGGCAGGCCCGGGGGCCCCCGGTTTCGCCGTGGGCGACCGGGTGTGGAGCAACAGCCTGGGCCACGGGGGACGCCAGGGCGCCGCGGCCGAACGCGCGGTGGTGGCCGCCGACCGGCTCTACCACCTGCCCGACGGGGTGGACCCGCTCACCGCGGTCGCGATCGTCCACCCGGCGGCGACGGCCTACCTGGCTCTGTTCACCCACGGCAGGGTGCGTCCCGGCGAGACCGTCGTCGTCGCCGGTGCCGCCGGCAACGTCGGCAGCGCGCTGGTGGTGCTCGCGGCACGGGCGGGCGCGCACGTCGTCGCCACCGCCGGCGAGGCAGGCGCCGAGCACTGCCGCGCCCTGGGTGCGGCACAGACCATCGACTACCGCGACCCGTCCGCCGTCGAGCGGATCCGGGACGCCTGCCCCGGCGGTGTCGACCTCTACCTCGACACCGCCGGGGTGAACGACCTGACGAACACCGTCGGCCTGCTCGCCCGCCGCGGCCGGATCGTCCTGCTGGCGGGGGCGCGGACACGGCCCGAACTGCCGGCCGGGGAGCTGTACATGAAGGACTGCTCGGTCGTCGGCTTCGTCATCTCGCACGCCACCTCCACCGAACTCGCGGAAGCCGCCGCGGCCGTCAACCGGTTGCTCGCCGCCGGGGCTCTTCGCCCCCGCTCACCCGAGGTGCTGCCGTTGAGCGCCGCCGCCGAGGCGCACCGGCGCATGGACGAGGGCCGCGTACGCGGCAAGCGGCTGATCCTGAGCACCCGGGCGGCGGTGACCGGCGCACGCTGACGAGGTGCCCGGCGGACGCCGGCCACGGCGAGGCCGCAGGTGAGCCGGGTCGATAGCGGGTGGCGGCGGAACGGCGCGGGCGGCGTGCTCGTACGCCCGCCGGACTCGGCCGGCTCGCCGCCGCCTCAGGTGGGCCCAGCCGGGGCTTCTGCCCGCCTCTGCGGGGCTTCGCCGGTCTCAGCCGTCGCCTCCCGGCGCGCCCGCGTGCGGTGCGTCGTCCGTCTCCGGCGCCGGGAGGCGGAAACAGGCGGTGACCGTCTTGCCGTGCGGGCACGGGTGTGCCTGCCACGTGTCGGCCAGGGCGTCGACGAGGAACATGCCGCGTCCACCGGTGCGTCCGGTGCTCGGCGGGCGCGGTACGGGCATCTTCGGCGAGGAGTCGTGGACGCTCACGTGCAGGCAGCGCTGGTCCCAGGTCATGACCACCTGGGCGCTGCTGTGGGCGTGGACGTGGGCGTTGGTCACCAGTTCCGAGACGGTGAGCACCACCGCGTCCGCCGTCTCGGGGTCCGTGGTGGTCCAGCCCAGGCTGTCCAGGTGCTCGCGGGCCCAATGCCGGGCCGCCCTGACTCCGCTGGCGACGGGCAGCGACCGCGCCCAGCCCACCGCACGTACGGACGCTCCGCTCACGAGTTCCTCCTCGGTCCCATCCATTCTGTGCCTCCTCTGCTACCCGCGACGCGGCCGCTCAGCGCCCGGCCGGGCAACGCACCGCGGCACAGGCGACGACACCGGTCTCAGACTTCACGCCAGCGCGCGTTGCACCACGAGAAGGCGCCGAACGCCGCCAGGCCCAGGGCGATCAGGGCGAGCAGCCAGGGACCGGCCGGGAAGTCCCGGAACGAGCGCAACGTGTCGTCCATCCCTTTGGCCTTGCCGGGCTGGTGCCGGACGGCCGCCACGAGGGCGAACGCCCCGGCGACGGCGAACACGACGCCGCGGGCCGTGCCACCCGCCACGCCGAGGACGTCGGCCGTCCGACGGGCCCGACGGGACATGGACCCGGTGCGCAGGTGCCGGCGGAACTTCTTGCGCACGGCCCGGCCCGAGATCCACAGCCCGGCGATCACCACGGCGATGCCCGCGGCACCGACGATCCACTGGCCGGCCGGCCAGGCCAGCACCGTGGCGGTCACGTCGTCGGTCTGCTTGTCGGAGGCGCCGCTGCCGCTGCCCTTGTCCCCGGCCGCGTAGGAGAGCACCGAGAAGGACACGAAGGCGTAGAAGACACAACGGGCCGCTGCCGCCGCCCGCTTGGACGGCTTCGCACCGTCCGCCCCGGCTTGGCCGACCGCCGCCTCCGACAGCCGCCACAGTGCCATACCGGCGAGCGCGACGCCCACGGCCCACAGCATCACCGATCCGAGGGGCTTGCCGGCCAGCTCACCCAGGGCGCCACCGCGATCGGCCTGCCGGCCGTCGCCCTCGCCGTCGAACGCGATCTGCAGCGCGATCACGCCCACGAGTACGTAGATCAGCCCGCGGGCCGCGAATCCGGCCCGGGCCGCGACGGCCATCGCCGTACTGTCGGCCGCACGGCGAGCCCGGCCCCGTCCACGCAATGCCACTGACCCTGTATCCATACGTCCCCGATGCCCCGGCACCGGCGTGCGACACCCGCTCGTACCGGGCGTACCGGGGGCCCGGCCGGGGCGGGTGCGGTGGGCGGCCGGGCAGCCGCACCACCGCCCCCGGCATGCCGCGGGGCCCCCTCGCCCGCGGCGGGCGGGCGTCCTCGGCCGGGTCCGGCGTCGTCAGCCCAGCGTGAACCTCTGCGCGGGCGAACCGTTGCAGTCCCAGATCCGCAGGCGTGTGCCGTTGGCCGTGGCGCCGTTCGGCGAGTCCAGGCAGCGGCCCGACTGCGGGTTGAACAGCGAACCGTCGGCGCGCTGCACCCACTTCTGGCCGCCCACGCCGTTGCAGTCCCACAGCTCGGCCTCGGCGCCGTTCGCGGTGCCGTTGCCCTCGATGTCCAGGCAGCGGCCGAGCGTCCGCAGTGAGCCGTCGGCGTCGTGGTACCAGTGCTGGTCGACGGCGTAGGACTGGCAGTCCCACAGCTGTACGGCCGCGCCGTTGCCGCCGCTGTCGTCGGCCGCCACGTCGAGGCACTTGCCGCCGGGAGCGGCCACCGGGGCACCGCCGTTCACGGTGAACTTCTGGGCCGGGGCGCCGTTGCAGTCCCAGATCCGCAGCCGTGTGCCGTTCGCGGTGGCGCCGTTCGGCGAGTCCAGGCAGCGGCCCGACTGCGGGTTGAACAGCGAACCGTCGGCGCGCTGCACCCACTTCTGGCCGCCCACGCCGTTGCAGTCCCACAGCTCGGCCTCGGCGCCGTTCGCGGTGCCGTTGCCCTCGATGTCCAGGCAGCGGCCGATCGTGCTCAGGGAGCCGTCGGCGTTGTGCTGCCAGTGCTGGTCCTCGGCCCACGTCTGGCAGTCCCACAGCTGTACGGCGGCGCCGTTGGTAGCGGTGTCGTCCGCGGCGACGTCGGCACACTTGCCGCCCGGTCCGGTCACGGTGCCCTGGGGACCGTTGGGCACGTCCGTGCGGCCCGCGTAGCCGACCGAGGCGATGTCGGCCTGGACGGCGTTCTCGGCGGCGTCGGTCGGGTAGCCGGCGACCATGACGCCCTCGAAGAAGGTGCCCCGGTTCCAGTTGCTGTTGTCGCCGCCGGTGCCCAGGATGATGCCGCCCTCCTGGTGCATGGGCCGGTAGCCGCCGCGTGTGGGCAGATCGCCGTCCCACCAGGTGGTCAGGGTGCCGGACCGGGAGTCGCCGCCCTTGAGGGCGTACCTGGTCTGTCCGTCGTTCTTCAGTACGGCTGTGACGAAGGGGCTGTTGTTGCCGCGGTTGGCGGTGTTGGAGCCGTTGCCGCCCTGGAACATGCCGTTCTCCAGGTCGGCTTCGACCCAGGGTCCGGAACCGGTGCACGGTGCGAAGTAGCACGTGGTGGCGATGGACACGGCGTCCATGTGACCGTTGCCGGTGTCGGCCGGGGTGCTCTCGGCGTTGCCGTAGTCGAAGCAGCAGTCGGCGCCGACGTGGGTGCCGCTGGCCACCATGTACGCGCCCTCGGGCCGGCCGTTCACGGCGACGCCGGAGGCCACGCCCGTGTAGCGGTAGCCGACGCCCGGGGAGATCCAGATGCCGTAGACCTTGTGCCCGCCGGCCGTGACGGCGATCTCTCCGGCGTCGGCCCCGCGGTCGGCGCCCATGCCGGAGGTGCCGGCCGGCCCGGGGGTCAGGTCGTTGTGCCTCCCGCTCTGGTCGTAGACCTTGGTGATGCGGCACGTGGTGTTCTGGCAGAACACGTCCTGCGGACCGGCGTCGGCGTAACCGCCGGGAGCCAGCGGCCCGATGTCCCTGCGCGCTCCGTCCGAGGCACGTGTGACCTGGTAGAGGGGGCCGTCGTAGGACGACAGCAGGGCGCGCGTGGTGCTGTGCGCGGCGACGCAGGGGGTGCCGGCCGAGCCGTAGATGTCGCACGGCAGCGAGTCGGCCGCCTGCGACACCGCGGGGAAGCCGATCAGGGCACCGAGGACGAGGACGGCGGCCGCGACGTAGCTCACGACCGCGGAACTTGCTCTGCGCATGGTGTGCTCCCATGACGTGGGGAGGGGAACGGAGCTCGACCTGCCGAGCGGGCCGCAGAGTTCACGCCGCTCGGCACCTTCGCGGGGAAGGTACGCTCACCGGTCGGTCGCGTCAATATTTGTTGCTTCACTTTGCCTTTGCTCGACGACCCCCGTCCGGACCTGTTGCCTTCTGTTCCCTCGCCCGTCGGGGTGGTCGAGGTGACGGGACGAGCGGGGCTGGAGGGCGGGCGCCGTGGGGGGAGTTCGCGGCTGGGCGATGAGTTCGGGGCGCCGAGCGGGTCTGCCCTGGTATGACGCGCATCATCGCTGACATCTCGGTCTCCCTCGACGGCTTCGTCACCGGGCCCGACCCCGGCCCGGACAACGGTCTGGGCACCGGCGGCGAAGCCCTGCACACCTGGGCCTTCTCCGACGATCCCGACGACCGCCGGCTCCTGCGCGAGGGAACCGCGCGCTCGGGCGCCGTCGTCCTGGGCCGCCGGCTCTTCGACGTGGTCGACGGGCCGCTGGGCTGGGACGACACGACCGGATACGGCGCCGGCGAGGTGGGCAGGCCCGCCTTCGTCGTCGTGACCGGCTCGCCGCCGGAGTCGGTGCGGCTCACCGACCTCGACTGGACGTTCGTCACCACCGGACTGCGTGACGCCGTCGCCGCCGCGCGTGAGCGCGCCGAAGCGGCTTCGGCGCGCAGCGGCGAGGATCTCGACGTCGTGCTCATGGGCGGCGGCGCGACAGTCGGCTCGGCGGTCCAGGCCGGGCTGGTCGACGTCCTGGTACTGCACCTCGCGCCCGTGGTGCTGGGCGCCGGGACGCCGCTGTTCACCGGCGGGGCGCCGCGCACGCTGGTCCGGCGGAGCGTGACCCCGACATCGACCGCCACGCACCTGACGTACGACGTCCTGTGACCGCGGTGAGCGCTGACTGCGACCGCTGACTGCGGCTGCGGCTGCGGCTGCGGCTGCCTACGGCGTCGTCGGCACGCGGCGTCGCTCCACGCCGGATTCCCGGTGGACCGTGCCGGGCGGGTCTGGCCCCGCTCGAAGTAGGCGGCCAGTTCCGGGGCGAGGCGCGGGACCTCGTGGGGCGTGCCGCCCGCGCGCAGCGACTCGGTGGCCCGCACCCCGGCCGCGACGGCCATGCGCGCGGCGACCGGCGAGGTGTCGGTGACGCCTCCCTCGCGGACGAACCGCACGAACTCGTCCACCAGGAGGGGGTCGGCGCCGCCGTGCCCGGCGCCGTCGCCGGCGTCCGGGACGGGGTATTCGGCGTCGGCTTCGGGCCGGTGGGTGGAGCGGCGGGAGTTCCACACCTTCACCACCGCCCCGGGGCCGTCCCCGAAGTTCTCCAGCCGGCCGGCGTCCCCGATGACGGTGTGGTTGCGCCAGTAGTCGGGGGTGAAGTGGCACTGCTGGTAGGCCGCGAGCACACCGTTGTCGAGGCGCATGTCGACGAGGGACACGTCCTCGACGTCGATCACGGGGTTCAGGGCGCGCTGGGTGTGCGGCGGCCAGTGGCCGGCCTTCGTGTACCAGTCCTCGTGCTTGGGTTCGCCGGGTGCTCGCCGGTGCCGGTTGTCGCCGTAGACCATGAGGTCCCCGAGGGCCTGCACACGCTGCGTGCAGCCGTTCGCGAGCCAGTGCAGGACGTCGATGTCGTGGGCGGCCTTCTTCAGCAACAGACCGGTGGTGTACTGCCGTTCGGCGTGCCAGTCCTTGAAGTACCAGTCGCCGCCGTAGCCGACGAAGTGCCGTACCCACACCGTCTTGACCTCGCCTATCTCACCGCGCGCGATGATGTCGCGCATCAGCCGGACGACGGGCACGTGGCGCATGGTGTGGCCGACGTAGAGGCGGCTTCCGGTGCTGTAGGCGGTGCGCAGGAGGTCGTCGCAGCGTTCCACGGTGACGTCGAGCGGCTTCTCGACGAAGACGGCTCTGCCCGCTTCGAGCGCCTCACGGGCGACGTCGGCGTGGGTGTGGTCGGGGGTGAGGACGAGGACGGCGTCGACGTCCGGGTCCGCGATCACCTTGTGGTGGTCGCCGGAGATCAGCGCGCCGGGGAACGCCAGGGCCGCCTCCGCCCGCGCGGCGGCGTCGTGGTCCGCGAGCGCGGTGACCCGGGAGCCGGCTCCCGGCCGGTGCGCGGTGCGGGCGATGCTGCCGCGCAGTCCGTAACCGATGACGCCGAGGCGCAGGTCGCTGGGGGCGTCGGTCATGACGTGACCGCCTTTCCGCTACGTGGTGTCGGTGCGGCGAGAGGAGCAGGGGGCGCGGGGGCGGGGGGGGGCCCCCCCCCGGGGGCCCGGGCCCCCCCCCCGGGCCGCACAGGGCGGGGGTGGGGCACGGCGAGGGGGGGCGCCCCCCCCCCCCGGGCCG
>NZ_JBHJUW010000031.1:0-30852 GCF_042268205.1 Streptomyces sp. NPDC056160 | reverse complement strand
GCGGCGCTGGTGGGGGGGGGGGTCGGTATTGAGGTGACCGCCTTTCCGCTAGGTGGTGGGGGGGCGGCGCGTGGCGCGGGGGGGGGGGGGGCGCCGCGCCCCCGCCGGAGGGTCCGCGGCGCACCCCCCTGTGACGACAGTGCTCAGGGATGGACCAGGACGTGGGCGAGCGCCACCCGTCCGGTGCCGGTGAGACGGATGCGGAGGTAGCGGGCCTCGGTGTCGGTGTCCAGGAGGCTGGGGCGCAGTGCCTTGCCGGTGACGTGCACGGTGGTGGCGTCGGAGAAGTCGGCCGAGGCGGCGAGTTGCACGTCGAAGTCGGACGTGGTCATGGCGCTGCTGTTCCAGATCTCGACCTGGCCTACGTGGCGGGCGGCGCCCAGGTCCACCTGCCACCAGGCGCCCGCCTCGGAGAGGGTGCGGGTGTCGGTGGTGGTGTCGCCGTCGGTGGCGCCGGCCGCTGCCGCCGTGCCGTCCGTGGAGGACTGGGTGGCGGTGCCGGTGCGGGCCAGGTCGGGGCGGAGCTGCTCGACACTGCCCCGGCCGTCGGCGCCGGCGGCTTCGGCGACGTCGACGGCCTCGGCGGGGAGCCGGTCCAGCTTCGTGTGGTTGCCGGTCATGGTCGAGCCGGTGCCGGCGAGGGCCGGGGCGTCGGTGTCGGTCCAGTTGCCGGTGGCGTGGTTGTCGATGCCGTAGTCGGCCCAGTTGGAGATCCACTTGTAGCCGACGCGCGTGACGACGTTGCGGGCGACGGTGATGTGGCTGGACTGCTCGTCGAGGTAGATGCCGTTGCCGTCGCGTTCGGTGTTCCCGTACGCGCTGCGGTCGATGTAGTTCCCGGAGATGACGGTGCCCGGCTGGGCGCCCTGGGTGTAGATGGCGGCTCCGTCGTGCTGTGCGTCCTCGACGAGCATGACGTCTGTGATCCGGTTGCCGGTGACGCGGTTGTCGCGGAGCACGGACCGCCGGGCCTCGGGCTGGTTCCAGCCCCAGCCGACGGAGATGCCGGAGTAGGGGAGGTCGTCCAGGGTGTTGTGGTCGATGACGGTCCCGGCCTCGTAGCCCGCCCAGATGCCCACGGCGTCCGTGTACTCCACGCCCGTGCGGCGGACGGTGTTGTACGAGACGGTGTTGCGAGCGCCGGTGAGTTCGGGGGCCGGCATGGGTTCCGTGTCACCGATGTACGCGGCGCCGGAGGAGAGGTCGGTGAAGCGGGAGCGGGTGAGCGCGGAGTCCTGGGTGCCCTGTTCGAAGACGACGCCCGCGCCGCCGAGGTGGGTGAAGGTGCCGTGGTCGATCACCACGTGGCGGCCGCCGCGGACGGTGAGGGCGGCGGCGGGCTTGGTGTAGTGGCGGCCCGCGTGGTCGACGGGGCCGGTGGCGCCGGTCAGGGTCAGGCCGGCCTGGGTGCCCGCGTAGCCCTCGTCGGTGTTCGGCTGCTGGTAGGCGGCGTAGGCGAAACCGATGCCGCTGACGCGGACGTCATGGGCGCCGTCGAGCACGAGGAGCCCTTCGGTGACCGGGGTGATAACCCGGGCACGGAGTAGTTCCTCGCCCTTGCGGGGCAGGTAGGTGACGGTGCGGGCAGCCGAGTCCCAGACGAACTCGCCGGGCTTGTCGAGGAGTTCCCGGGCGTTCTCGAAGTAGGCCACTCCTGTGTAGCGGGCGGAGTCGACGGTCGTCGTGTCCCAGGCGGGTCCGGTGCGGTCGGTCCCGGAGGTGGAGTTGGTCCAGCAGGGCTGGGCGAAGGTCATGAGGTCGCCGGTGACGGCGGCGATGCGGCAGTGGTAGTTGCGCCAGCGCACGCTGATGACGGCCTCGGCGTCGGTGGGGCGGGCCCAGTGGGCGATGCCGGTCTTCTCCGCGCCGGTCATGCCGGACTCGGTGGCGTCGCAGACGGCGGCGGCACAGGACCCGCCACGGGCGCGCACGGCGCGCCGGCCGTCGACGAACAGCTGGCGCGGCGTGATGCCCCGGGGCACCTTCGCGCTCCAGGTGCCGTCGCCGTTCACGGACCAGCCCGTCAGGGTCCGGCCGCCGGAGAATACGGGATGCGCGCCGCGGGCCGCGGTCCAGGTGACCCCGGAGTCCTGTGCGCCGAGCCGCAGGGGGGCGTCCAGTTCGTACGTGCCGTCGGCGAGTTCGACGCGCACGTCCCGTCCGCTGACGACGCGTGCGGCGTTGCGCGCCCCCTCCACGGAGCAGGGACGCCCCCAGGTGCACTGGGACCCCGAGCCGTGGGGTGCGGCGTGCAGGACCTTGGGAGCGGGGGCCGCCTGGGCGGCGGGCAGCGGGCTGAGGAGGAGCGCGGCTCCGGTGAGGAGGGCGGCACCGGCGGTGCGGACTGTGCGGGTGAGTGGTCTCATGCGATGACCTTCCGCTCGGACGGCCTGCCGCTCGGGGCGGGCCGGGGAGGTGGAGTGCGGCGGTTCAGGTTCAGGTGCGGGGCCGGGTGGCGTGCGCCGACACCAGGGGGCCGGCGCCGCCGTGTGGTACCGGAGGCGCACTGCCTTCGGCGCGGCACCGGCCGAACGAGGTGTGTGGGGCGGCCGGGGCGGCCGGCCGCCGCCGTTCATGCCGTGGCCGTCCAGTCCGGATGGCCCGGCATCGGCGGGTTCCGCGTGCCGAACAGCCAGTCCCGCAGGAACCGGTCCAGCGACCGGTCGCCCGTCACGCTCACGGCGTGGGCGATGAAGTCCTCGCTGGTGACCGTACGGCCCTTGAAGCGGCGCGGCCACAGGCCCATGATCCGGTCGAACTTCCGCGGGCCGACGTGGAGTCGGAGGGCGTAGAGCACCAGGGCGCCGCCGTCGTAGATGTTGGTGCCTCCGAGGGCCTTGGGCAGTCCGGGCGGCCCGTCGCTCGCGCGGATCGCGTCGAGCGCGGCGTACGTCGTCTTCATCTTCGCGGCCATGTCGGACCAGCCGCGCTCCTGGCTGTAGAGCGCGGCGTAGTACACGGCCGGCCCCTCGTTGAGCCAGGCCTGCTGCCAGTCGTTCGGCGTCACGCTGTCGCCGAACCACTGGTGGGTCAGCTCGTGCACCATGGTGTTCTCGTACGTCGGGTCGCCGTCCGCGTCGGGCTTGAACCAGTTGGTGCCCATCAGGGTGAGCGTCGTGTTCTCCAGGGCGTCGGTGTACCCGTCGTAGATGTGGATGCCGTACACGGAGAACGGGTAGCGGCCGAACTTCGCCTCCAGCCAGGCGAGATGGTCGGGTGTGCGGGCCACGATCGGGGCGTACTCGTCCTCCCGGCCCCGCGGGACGACGTGCCGCAGCGGCAGCCCGGTGTGCGACGTGCCGTACAGGTATGTGCCCTTGACGACGGCGATGCCGAGCAGTTCCGTCGGCATGCGCTCGCGCAGCGCGAAGTGCCAGACGGTCGCTTTGCCGGCGCGTTCGTCCTTGCCGGTCAGCACTCCGTTGGCGGCGGCGACATACCCCTCGGGCGCGCAGATGTGGAAGGTCCAGGTGGCCTTGTCGGAGGGTGTGTCGTTGCAGGGCAGGAAGGTGTCGGCCCGCGAGGACTGCGCGGCCGAGGCGAAGCCGCCGTCCGAGCCGAACCTCCATCCGGTCAGTCCGGCCCGCTGCGCCTTGCCGTTGCCGTGGTAGGCGACGGTGACGCGGAACGGGGCGCCCTTGTGGAGCGGCGAGGGCAAAGTGACCGTCAGTTCCTGGCCGGAGCGGCCGAGGGAGAGGGCGTGGGAGGCTCGGCGGCCGTTCACCGTGACCGCGTCGATGCTGTGGCCGTCGGTGTCCAGGTTGAACGCCGACAGGTCCTGCGTGGCCCGCGCGTCCATCTTCACCACCGCCGTGAAGTCGTACGTCCCGGGTGTGAAGTCGAAGGTCAGGTCGTAGTGGTCGACCCGGTAGCCGCCGTTGCCGAGGGTCGGGAACAGCGGGTCGCCGACGCCGTCGGAGCCGGGGCGGGGGTCGAAACCCGCGGCGCCGGCGGGCGAGCCCAGCACCGGTACCGTGACCGCGGCGGCGACCGCCGCCGCCGACGTGAGGAACGTGCGTCTGCCGGTGGTCACTTCTTCCCCTTCTGCGAGGCCTGCTCGAACTCGGCGCGACACGTGTCGCCCCCGGCACGGCGCCACTTCTTGACCAGCGCGTCGTACGCGGACATCGGCTTGCGGCCGGTGATCAGGTCCTTCAGGCCGTCGAGGTGGATGGTGTAGAGGCTTCCTTGTCCCTTGGAGTCCCAGGTCGGCGAGGAGTAGCTGAGGGTCGGGTCCTCGACGAGTTTCGGGATGAGCACCGAGTACGCCTCGTGCACGTAGCGGGCGGCGTCGGGGTGCGTGGCGCTGAAGAACGCGGGTGTCGCGGAGGCGAGCTTGCCCCACGGCACGGTCACGTCCTGGGTGCCCTGCTTGGTGAGGACGGGCGTGCTGTGCGCGTCCCGCTGGTAGTCGGTGTTCTCCACGCCGTAGTTGATGAGGGTGTATTCGAGGGAACCGAAGGGCGAGGCGGCGAAGTCGGCGAGCCGCAGCAGTTCCTTGACCCGCTGCTCGCCGGCCCTGGTGATGTAGCAGTTCTGCAGCGAGACGTTGTCGGTCCAGGCCACCGCGTCCTTGCCGACGGGCACCATGGGCCGTACGTCGAAGGACTTGTCGATGGCCCCCATGGCGTCGACGTATCCGGTGGCCGTGGTCAGGTACGAGGGCATGCCGTCGTAGACGTAGGCGGCCTTGCCGTTCTTGAACAGGTCCGTGTACTGGGCCTTCTGGGCCCCGGACATCTGCACGGTGCCCGGGTAGTAGCAGCCCGCCTTGTAGAGCTTGGCGGCGGTCTCCACCGCGTACCGGTACTTGTCGTCCTCCAGCTGGTAGCGCCACTTGCCGGTCTGCCGGTCGAACTTCCAGAAGTGCTGGGCGCCGGCCGACATGGCGAGCAGGACGGTGCTGCCGCCGGTGAAGAAGTACTGCTTCTTCCTGACGTCCGTGAGGTCCTTGGCCAGCTCGACGAGCCGTTCGATGCTGTCGATCTGGTCGAGGTTCGTGACGCCGGCCCGCCGGAACAGGTCGGCCCGGTAGAAGCCCGCGCCGCCGCTGCCCGAGCGGGCGATCGGGATGCCGTAGAGCTTGCCGCCCTTGATGGCGTCGCGCCAGGCGTACTGCGGGACGGCCGCGAGGTTCGGGTAGTCCTTGACCTTGTCGCCGGAGAGGTGGGGGCCCAGGTCGGCGCACTTGGCGGCGAGGAACGAGCCCATGTCGTCGACGCCGCCGGTCTCCGGGTACATGAAGATGTCCGGCAGCTGGTCACCGGCGACCATCGTGGAGAACTTCGCCGGGTAGTCGTCCGCGGGCACGGCCGTGAAGTCGATCTCGGTGCCGAGCAGCTTCTCGATCTCCCGCCAGGCCGCGTTCTTGCCGCGCGCGGGCGGCAGCGGTGCGAACGTCTCGGTGACGGCGGTGATCTTCTCGGCGCCTTCGAGCGGGGTCCCCCGGGTCGCGCGGACCAGTTCGGCCGGGTACTTCAGGAAGGCGTTCGGAACGCCCGCCGCGGTGCCGGGCAGGTCGGCCTTGATTCCGATGTTGCGCACGGTGGTGGTCGGCAGCAGCTTGGCGCTCTTGGCCTCGGCCTTGGCCGCGGTGCCGCCGTCGCCGCACGCGGCGAGCAGCGGTGCCGCGGCGACGGCGAGGCCGGCGCCCGCACCCCAGCGGAACAGGGTGCGGCGGTCGACGGATGTGGTGCCGGACATGGCGGGACTCCTCAACACGAGGGGGCACGGGTCAACACGAGGGGGCACGGAGAGATTCGGGTGCGCGGGGACGCGGGGCGGTTCGGGTGCGCGGGGACGCGGGGCGGTTCGGGTGGGCGCGGTCAGCCCTTGACTGCGCCGGTGAGGACGCCCTTGGTGAAGAACCGCTGGAGGAAGGGGTAGACGAGCAGGATCGGCACGACGGCGATGACCAGCACGGCCATCTGCACGGCCTGCTGCGGGGCGACCACCTCGCCGGCCGCCGCGGTGTCGAGGTTCTGACCCTGGAGGATGAAGGTGCGCAGCACCATGGGCAGGGGCCACTTGTCGTTGTCGCCGAGGTAGAGCAGGGCGTTGAAGTACGCGTTCCAGTAGGCGACGGCGTAGAACAGTCCGACGACGGCGATGACCGCCTTGGAGAGCGGCAGGACGACGCGGATCAGGGTCCGGAAGTCACCCGCGCCGTCCACCTTCGCCGCGTCGTACAGCTCCTCGGGCAGGTTCATGAAGAAGGCCCGCATCACGACGAGGTTGAAGGCGCTGACCATCGTGGGCAGGACGAGCGCGGCGAACGTGTTGTAGAGCCCCAGCTCCTTGACCAGGAGGAAGTTGGGGATGACGCCCGCGTTGAAGAGCATGGTGAACAGGGCCGTCATGAGGATGAACCGGCCGCCGACGATGCCCCGCCGCGACAGCCCGTACGCCATGCCGATGGTGGCGAGGAGGCTGCAGGCGGTGCCGGCGACGGTGACGCCGATGCTGACGAACAGGGCGCGGGTCACACGTCCGCCGGTGAACGCGGTGCGGTAGGCGTCGAGGCTGGGGTGGTCGGGCCACAGGACGAGCCCGTTGGACCTGATGATGTCGCTCTGCGAGGCGAAGCTCGTGCCGATCACACCTATCAGCGGGTACGCCACCAGGCCGACGACGAGCACGAGGGCGAGGCCCTTGAGGACGAGGCCGAACCGGGTGGGCTTCTCCATCCACGGGGGGCGGGCGCCGGACGGGCGCAGCTCTCCCGCCGCGGGGGCGGGCCGGCCGGCGCGCACGCGGCGCGCCTTCACAGCGGACGTCTCAACGGTCAGCACCGCGGTACACCCCTTCATGACCGAGCCGGTGGGCGAACTTGTTGGCACCGATGACGAGGACGGTGCCGATGACGGCCTTCACCAGGCCGACGGCGGCGGCCGTGCCCCACTGGTTGTCCTTGATGCCGTGGAAGTAGACGTAGGTGTCGAGGACTTCACCGGCGTCGGGGCCGACGGCGTCGCGCTGGAGCAGGATCTGCTCGAAGCCGACGGTGAGGATGTTGCCGAGGTTGAGGATGAGCAGCAGGACGAGCACCGGGGACAGACCGGGCAGGGTGACGTGCCAGAAGCGGCGCCACCGGGCCGCGCCGTCCATGGCCGCCGCCTCGTACAGGCCGCGGTCGATGGAGAGCAACGCCGCGAGGATGATGATGGTGCCCCAGCCGGCGTCCTTCCACATCACCTGGAGCGCGAGCAGCCAGGGGAAGGCGTTCGGGTCCGTCGTCATGTCGTAGCGCGGCAGGCCGAGGGATCCGAGCACGTCGGGCACGACGCCCGCGCCGCCCAGGATCTGCTGGAAGATCGAGACGATGATCACCCAGCCGATGAAGTGCGGCAGGTAGACGACGCTCTGCACGAAGCGGCGCAGCTTGTCGCTGACGATGCTGTTGAGCAGCAGGGCGAGCCCGATCGGCACGGGGAAGAACAGGACGAGCTGGACGAGCGCGATCTCCAGCGTGTTGCCGGTCGCCGACCAGAAGTCGGGGTCGGCGAAGGCCGTCGTGAAGTTGGTGAAGCCGGTCCAGGCACTGTGCATGTAGCCGAGGTAGGGCTGGTAGTCCTGGAAGGCCACCATGTAGCCGAGCAGCGGTACGTAGTGGAACACCACGAAGTACAGGAAGCCGGGCAGGCACAGCAGCAGCATCACCCTGTCACGCTTGAGTCGCTGCCAGAAGGTCTTGCGGGGAACGCGGTCGACGGCGGTCGGTGGTACGGAGACAGTCATGGAGCGGTCCTGTTCGGCCGGTTGGCGCAGGAACTGGTTTCTGCGGCGGCAAGTTAGTAAGCGGTTAACCCCATCGTCAATAGATCCGCCGATCTGACGGACCGTGGAAACGCTGCGAACAGGCCACTTCTGCCCGGCATCAAGGGCCGAATCAGGACAACTCCCCTGCCTCATTTTCTTCCTGACCTTGACGGTGGAGCGACGTGCTCCCTAGCGTTCGGTACCGCCATAGAACACGTTTACTGTCCGGAGGCAGGGTGCGTACCACTGACGAGGCGCCGGTCGAGGCCACGGCCGCCGACGCCACACCGCCCCCGCGGCGGCCCCGCACGGTTCTCGCGATGGACCCCTCCGTCGTGGACGACGTCTTCCCGCCACTCGTACGGGCGCGGCTGGAGGAGACCGCGGACATCCGGCCTCCGCGTGTCGTGGAGGAGTTCACCAGCCCTTCGGCGCTCGCAGCCCTCGCCGAGTGCGAGGTCCTGCTCACCGGCTGGGGCTGCCCGCCGGTCGACAGGGCCGCGCTCGACCGGGCGCCCCGGCTGCGCGCGGTGATCCACGCGGCCGGCACCGTCAAGACGTTCCTGAGCCGGGAGGCCTACGGGCGCGGCATCGCGGTCTCCTCGGCGGCGGCGGCCAACGCCGTGCCGGTCGCCGAGTTCACGCTCGCCGCGATCATCCTGGGTGCCAAGCGGGCCTTCCCGCTCGCCCGTCTCTTCCGCGAGCGGCGCACCCACCGCACCGACGCCGACCTGGACCGGCACCACTGGCTCGGCACCCGCGGCATCACCGTCGGCGTGGTCGGCGCCTCCCGTATCGGCCGCCGCGTCACGGAGCTGCTGCGCACCCTCGACGCCGAGGTTCTCCTGTACGACCCGTACATCGGCGACGCCGAGGCGGAGCTGCTCGGCGCCACCCGCACCGACCTGGACACCCTGGTGGCGACCAGCGACGTGGTGACCCTGCACGCGCCGGACACCCCTCGCACCCGGCACCTGCTCGACGCCCGCAGGCTCGGCCTGATGCGCCCGGGCGCACTCCTCGTGAACACCGCGCGTGGTCCGCTGGTGGACACCGCCGCCCTCACGGAACACCTGCTGAGCGGCCGGATCGACGCCGTGCTCGACGTCACGGACCCCGAACCGCTGCCCGCCGGGCACCCGCTGTGGGACCTGCCCAACGTCTTCATCACCCCGCACCTGGCGGGCGCCCAGGGCAACGAGGTGGGCAGGCTCGGCGCGCTCGCCGTCGACGAGCTGGCCCGGTACGCGCGCGGGCTGCCGCTGGCCCACGCCGTGCTCCTCGAGGACCTGGAGCGGATCGCGTGAGCGGAGCCGCGCCGCACGCCATAGTCTCTGGGGCGGGCCGAGCACAGGCAGACCAGTACGACCATCAGGGGGTGGGCCGGATGTCCCGGCAGAGTTCCACGGCACCCGGACCGGACGGCGGGGGTCAGGGCGAAGGGCAGGGGGAGCGGAGCGGGCAGCGCCGCGCGACCGTCGTCGACGTCGCGCGACGGGCCGGGGTGTCCACGGCGACCGTCTCGCGGGTCATGAACCGCAACTACCCGGTCGCCGCCGCCACGCGCGAGCGCGTCGAGGCAGCCATGCGGGAGCTGGGCTATGTGGTCAACGCCCATGCGCGGGCGCTGGCCGGCGCCTCCGGCCGCACCGTCGGCATCATCGTCGGTGAACTGATCGACCCCTTCTACGCGTACATCGCGCGCGGCGTCGAACGCGAGGCCACCGACGGCGACCGGCTCTGCCTGGTGTGCTGCACCCAGGGCGACCCGCAGCGGGAGCTCGCCTTCATCGAGCTGATGCACGAGCGGCGCGCGGACGCCGTGGTGCTGGTCGGCGGCAGCGTCGAGGACCGCGCCTACAAGGCCGAACTGGCGCGCAGGGCCCGCGAACTGGACGCGGGCGGTTCGAAGCTGGTGCTGTGCGGACGTCCCTCGCTCGGTGCGGGCGTCCCGACGGTCGGGGTGGAGTACGACAACGAGGGCGGCGCCTTCGCGATCACCGACCACCTGATCACGCAGGGCCATGAGCGGATCCTCTACCTGGGCGGGCCGCCCGGCCTCTCCACGGCACGGGACCGGCTCGCCGGACACCGGCGCGCGCTCGAGCTGCGCGGCATCGGGCGGGATCCGCAGCTGGAACAGCCGGGCGCCTTCAGTCGCGCCTTCGGTTACCGGCGCATGGCCGAACTGCTGCGCGACGGTGCGGGGTTCACCGCCGTGTTCGCCGCGAACGACATCGTGGCGGCCGGCGCGGCGCAGGCCATGGAGGAGGCCGGGGTGCGCATCCCGCAGGACGTGTCGCTGGTCGGCTACGACGACATCCCGGTGGCCCAGGAGCTGCGGCCGCGGCTGACCACCGTCCGGATCCCGCTGGAGGAGATGGGCCGACAGGCGGTCCGGGTGGCGCTCAACGGCGGCGACGAGGACGACTGGCGCGCCCCCACGACCGGGACGCTGCGTCTGGGCACGCACATCGTCGTACGGGAATCGGTGGCGGCGCCACGGGGAACGGTCGCCGTGCACGGGAGACCGCGCCGGGGCTGACGTCACGCGCCCTCGCCTTTGATTCCTCCGCCCTCGGTTCCTCGGGTCCTCGGGTTCCTGGGCCTCTGCACTCCTGCGCTCCCTGAGCTCCCTGCGCTCCTGGATACAGGCTCCTGACGTGCTCGATTCTGCTCGCAAGGACCCTGGTTCGCATAGTAACGAACAGAAACTCGGCGTACCCCCTTGCGGCCGGATAGCAAACGCTTACATGCTGGCGCGCAGCTCCACCCGCTCGTCCCGCCCATCGCCTCGACGTCGTCCGTCCTCATGGGAGTTCCTGGATGCGCCCTGCCCACAAGCCTCTCCATGTTCCCGCCGAGCCGTCCTCCCCCGGCCGCCGCGCCGTGCTCGCCGCACTGGCGGGTGCCGGTGCGGCCGTGACCCTCGGTGCCGGGAGCGCGGCCGCCTCCCCCGCCGCGGTCTCCTCCCCCGCGTCGAGCGCCTCCCCCTCGTCACACGGCGCGGCGGGCGGCGACACACTGCTCGTCAAGGCCTTTCCGGACGCCGAGACGGAACGGCTGCGGCTCGACCGGTCGCTGCGGGCCGGCGACTTCATCCCCACCGGACGGTACGCGGCGCCCGGCGCGACCGTCGCCCTCCGGGTGCGGTCGGCCCACGGGGTGCTCCCGGTGCTGCACATCGGCACCTTCGACGACTACAACACGAACACCGACCTGAAGGCGCCCCGGGCGTTCCGGCTCCGCCCGGGTCTGAACGAGGTCGTGGACAGCTACGGCGGCCCGGTGTACCTGAGTTTCGCCGGGCACGGGCAGCGTGCCGCCGTCACCTTCGTCTCCGGAGTCGAACGGATGGCGGTCTTCGAACTGGGCCGCACGAGCGAGGCCGAGTTCCAGCGGCGGCTCGACACCGCCACCGGCGTCCCCTGGGTCGAACTCCTCACGGAGCGGGCCATCCTGACGCTCACCCGCGAGGGCGCGCTGCTGTACCGCGACGAGGACCACACCGCGCTGATGTCGCTGTTCGACACCGTCATCGGCTCGCACGACCGCATCAGCGGCCTCGACGGCGGCCGGCCCCTGGACCGGCCCAAGGCGGGCCGCTACCACTTCAACGAGGTCAGCGTCGTCCCGAAGGGCGTCGGCGCGTACGCCTGGCACGGCTTCAACGGCTTCCCCCGCGCCTACATGGACCGCCTGTGCACCGTCAGCGGTCTCACCACCCGCGGCTGGGGCCTGTACCACGAGCTGGGACACCTCAACCAGCAGGCCGCCTACCAGGCCGGCAGCCTCACCGAGGTCACCGTGAACATCTACTCGCTGGCGGCCCAGCGCACCCTGGGCCGGCCCTCGAACCTCCTGACGGTCGACCCGAAGACGGGCCTCGACTGGTTCCAGTCCGCCCGAGCGAAGCTCGGCACCCCCGGCCTCTCCTACGTCGACGATCTCGGCGCCTACGAGCAGTTGGTCCCGCTCCGCCAGTTGGAGCTCGCCTTCGGCGACGACTTCTGGCCCCGGCTGCACCGGCTGGTCCGCACGGAGCACCAGCACGACGCGCCGGTGGAGGACTACGACCACCCGCCCGCGGTCGAAGCCCGCCAGTACCGCGCCCTCGCCACCTACGCCTCACGCACGGCCGGCCGCGATCTGACGGACTTCCTCGTCGGCAAGTGGGCCATGCCGATCGACGCGCGGGGCATCGCCGAGATCGCCGCGCTGAACCTCCCGAAGCCGGACACGGACCCGAGCACGCTCTCGGACTGACGGCGTGCCGCCCGCCCGCCAGGCCGCCGGACGGCCACGGACGGCGGCCGTGGAAGGTGCGGACAGCCGGTCTTCCGGGCGCTTCGACCGTGCGGGGCGGCACCTTGGCCGACGACACGGTGACGGCCGGGTGAGACCCGCGCCCCGGCCGTCGCCGTCCGCGCCCCTCGACCGGCACCGCACCCATCCTCGGCACGCGCGGCGTCCCTGTCCGCGCCGTCGGCGCGTGGCCGTCACCGCCCGCACCCTCGGCACGGCCCTCCGCCCCGACCGCACCCGTCCTCGGCCGCTCCCCTCACCCGTTCGTCCGTCCGTTCGTTCGTTCAAGTCGTACCTCCCCCGCCCCAGTCCACGTACGGATCGCCCCAAGGAGACGACACACATGCGCACCCCCGCATCCCCGTCCCGCCGCTCCGTCCTCGCCGCGGCCACGGGCGCCGCGCTCGCCGTCGGCGGCCTCGGCGCCGGCACCGCCCACGCCGCGAGCACCGCTCAGGGCGCGGGCGACCTCACCGTGCCGCTGGTCGCCCGTCCCTCCGCCGAGGCGGAGCGGCTCCGCCTCGGCCAGGCCCTGCGCGCCTGCGAGTTCCAGACGACCGGCCGCTACGTCCCGCCGGCCACCGCCCTGCGCTGCGAGGTACTGCCCTACGACGGCGTGGTGCCGACCCTGTGGGTCGGGCAGTGGGACTACTACGGAACCGTCACCGAACCGCGCGGCTACCCGCTCAAACCCGGCGCGAACACCGTGACCGACCCGCATGGCGGACCCCTCTACTTCACCCTCGAAGGCAGCGGGCAACGCGCCGCGGTCCGGCTCAGGAGCGGCTCCGTGCCCATGCCCGTCTTCACGCTCGGGCGCACCGTCGAGGCCGCATATCAGCACCAGTTGGACGCGTACACCGATGTCCCGGTCGTCGAGCTGCACGGGCCGCGCTCGATCGTGACGCTCACCCGCGACGGGGCGCTGCTGTACCGGGACGAGGACCACGCGGCGCTGCTCGGCCTCGTGGAGCAGATCATCGACGCCGAGTCCGACGTCAGCGGCCTGGACGGTTCGCAGCCGGTGCACCGGCCCAAGGCCGGCGGCTACCACTTCACCGAGGTGTCGGTGGTGCCGTCCGGCGTCGGCGCGTACGCGACGCACGGTTACAACGGGTTCCCGCGCGCCTATCTCGACCGGGCCACCACGGTGGAGGGTCTGCGCACCCGCGGCTGGGGTCTGTACCACGAACTCGGCCATCTGCACCAGCAGTTCGCGTACAAGCCGTCGGGGCTCACCGAGGTCACGGTGAACATCTACTCGCTGGCCGTGCAGCGCGCCCTCGGCCGGCCCTCCAACCTCCTCACCGTCGACCCGAAGACTGGCCTGAACTACTTCCAGTCCGCGCGGGCCAAGTTCGGCACGGCGGGGCTGGCGTACGAGAAGTCCTTCGGGGCGTACGAGAAGCTGGTGCCGCTGCGCCAGCTGGAGCTGGCCTTCGGCGCGGACTTCTGGCCCAGGCTGCACAAGCTGGTGCGCGAGGAGAACCCGCAGTCGGACTACACCGAGACGGCCAAGCGCTACCGGGCGCTCGCCACGTACGCCAGCCGTGTCGCCGGGCGCGACCTCACCGACTTCTTCGTCACCACCTGGGCGTTCCCCATCGACGCCGAGGGCCGGGCCGAACTGGCCGCGCTCCGTCTTCCCGAACCGTCGACCGACCCGGCCGCACTGACCGACTGATCCCGCAGGAAGAGACCCGCCATGGACCTGAGCAGACGCCAGACCCTCGCGCTCGCCTCGGCGGGCGCCGCCGCCACCCTCGTCGCCCGCGCGGGCGGTGCGAGCGCCGCCACCACGTCCGGCGACGACCCGTACGAGCCCCTGCTCGACCGTGCCGCGCGGCAGCTGACCGGCGGCTCCTTCGACCCCGCGGACCCGGACTTCGCCGCCGCGCTCGCCGCCCTGGACACCCAGGCCGGTGACTGGTGGCGGCGGATCGACACCTCAGCGGGCCGCACGGCACTGTGGGCGGACCTGTCCCCGGCCTCCGACCCCGGCATGTTCGGCCAGAGTTACCCGCGCCTGCGCACGGTCGCGACCGCGTGGGCCACGCCCGGCACCTCGCTCACCGGGCAGGCCGCGGTGCGCGACGGGATCCTCGACGCGCTCCGCTTCCTGCACACCACCGGCTACAACGCCTCCCGTCGCGAGACCGGCAACTGGTGGTTCTGGGAGATCGGGGCACCGCGCGCCCTGATGGACATCTGCGTACTGCTGCGCGCGGAGCTGCCCGCGCAGGACCGTGACGCCTACGTGCGGACGGTCGCCGCGTTCGTCCCCGACGCGGATCGCCGCACCAACTCCCCCTCCCTCGCCGAGACGGGCGCCAACCGCGCCGACAAGGCCGTCATCGTCGCCCTGCGCGGGCTTCTCGCAGGCGACCCCGCCGCGCTCGTCCTGGCTCGCGACGGCCTGTCCGACGTCCGGGACAACGGCAGGAACAGCCTGTTCCAGTACGTCACCTCGGGTGACGGCTTCTACCGGGACGGCTCCTTCGTGCAGCACTCCGACGTCGCGTACACGGGCACGTACGGCAGTGTCCTGCTCGGCGGCGCCGGCCAGTTGATCGCGCTGCTCGCCGGTTCCGAGTGGGCCGTCACCGACCCGTCGGTCCAGGTGCTGTACGAGGCCGTCGAGCGGAGCTTCGAGCCCTTCCTGTTCGACGGGCTGATGATGGACGCCGTGCGCGGCCGTGCGATCTCCCGCGAGCGCGCGCGGGACCACGTCGACGGGGCTGCCGCGGTCGCGCACATCCTCCAACTCGCCGACGGCGCACCGCGAGGGTACGCGGAGCGCTGGCGCGCCGCGGCCAAGGGCTGGATCTTGCGCAACACCAGGACGCCGTACAGGACGCTCGTCGGGATCCCGGACCTGGCCCGCGCGAAGGCCCTCCTCGACGATCCGGCCGTGCGGCCCGCGGACCGCCTCGGCGGCCACTTCGTCTTCGCCGACATGGACCGCGTGGTGCACCGGCGCCCGTCGTGGGCGTGCGCGCTGTCGCTGTCGTCGCGGCGCATCGCCGCCTACGAGGCGGGCAACGGCGAGAACCTGCACGGCTGGTACACCGGCGACGGCATGACGTACCTGTACGACGGCGACGACCCGGACGCCTTCGGTGACGCCTTCTGGCCCACCGTCGACCCGTACCGGCTGCCGGGCACGACGGTGGACACCCGCGCCCGGACCGATCTCGGGACCGGCGGCGGAACCGGCACGTTCCGCCCCCGGAACGCGATCGCGGGCGGGGCCGTGCTCGATGGCCGCTACGGTGCCGCCGCGATGGAGCTGATCGCGGACGGCTCGACGCTGCGGGCCAAGAAGGCGTGGTTCTTCCTGGACAACGCGGTCGTCGCCCTCGGCGCCGGGATCACGGCGAGCGACGGCAGGACCGTCGAGACGGTCGTGGAGAACCGGAACCTGCACGCCGGGGGGGCGCCCCGGCTCGTCGTCGACGGACACCTCCAGCCCGGACGGCAGGGGTGGTCGGCCGCACTGGACGGCGCCCGCTGGGCCCACCTGGAGGGCACGGGCGGGTACGTCTTCCCCTCCGGCGGGCCGCTGCGCGCCCTGCGCGAGGAACGCACCGGCACGTGGGGCGCCCTGAACACCGGCGCGGACACCGGCGGCAGCACCACCCCGGTCACCCGCCGCTACGCCACCCTCTGGTTCGACCACGGCCCCTCCCCCGTCTCCGCGTCCTGCTCCTACGTCCTGCTGCCGCGCGCGACCGCCGCCGCGACCCTGGCCTGGTCCCGCTCCCGCCCGGCGCGCGTACTGGTCAACGACGCCACCGTCCAGGCCGTCGCCGCTCCCCGTCACGGCCTGCTCGCGGCACACTTCTGGGCGGCGGGCTCGGTCGACGGACTCAGCGCCGACGGCCCCGGTACGGTCCTGGTGTGCCGCCGCGACGAGGGCATGACGGTGGCGGTGGCGGATCCGGGCCGTACGACGACGACCCTGACCGTCCGGCTCCCCTTCCCCGTGCGCGAGGTGGTCGGCGCCGACGACACCGTGTCCGTCGTGCCGGGCCGCCACCCCGCGCTCACCGTCCAGGTGGGCGGCTCGCGGGGCCATACGCACACCGCCCGCCTTCGGTGAGAGCGGTCCGACCGGTCCCGCCGGCCAACGAGGCCCAGGCCGGCGGGACCGGTCGGACAGGCGCCTGCCCGCCACCCCCGACCACCCGTATCGCACGCCGTCCGACGAAGGAGCCAGCGAACCACCATGCCCGCGCCGCACTTCCCCCTCCCGCCCACCGACCGCGTCCGCTCGCCCCTGACCGGCTGGACCAGGGCGCACTGGGAGGCCCTGGCCGACCGGCAGCTGGCGGCCCTGCTGCCGTACGCCACCGAGGGATTCGCGCAGTACCGGCTGCCGGGCCGGAGCAGCTGGTCCGGGGTCGTCTCGGACGGCCTCGAAGGATTCGCTCGGACATTCCTGCTGGCCTCCTTCCGGATCGCGGGCGCGGGCGGCGACGGCGGCGAGGGGGCCGACTCCACGGCCGTCTCCCACCTCATCGAAAGGTACACGCAGGGTCTGACAACGGGCACGGACCGTGACAGTGGCGAGGCCTGGCCCGCGCTCACCGACTGCTCCCAGCAGATGGTGGAGGCCGCCTCGATCGCGCTCGCCCTGCACGAGACCCGCCCCTGGATCTGGGACCGGCTCGACTCCCGGGTGCAGGAACGGGTCGTCGACTGGTTCTCCGGGTTCGTCGGCGCCCGGACCTGGGACAACAACTGGCGCCTGTTCCAGGTGGTGTCGGAGCAGTTCCTCGCCTCGGTGGGCGCGCCGTACAGCCAGGGCGACATCGACGCCGGGCTCGACCGGATCGAGGACTGGTACGTCGGCGACGGCTGGTACACGGACGGCGACGGCCGCAACTTCGACTACTACATCGGCTGGGCCATGCACCTGTACCCGCTGCTGTGGTCCCGCATGGCAGGGCCGGACGGGGACGGCGGGCGCGGCGCCGTCTACCGGGAGCGGCTGTCCCAGTTCCTGACCACCTACCCGCAGTTCTTCGGTGCGGACGGCGCGCCCGTGCACCAGGGCCGGTCACTCACGTACCGCATCGCGGCGACGGCGCCGGTCTGGCTGGGCGCGCTCGCCGAGTGCACCCCGCTCGCCCCGGGCCTGACCCGGCGCCTGGCCTCCGGCGCGGCCCGGCACTTCGCCGAGCGCGGGGTGCCGGACGAACGGGGGCTGCTGCCGCTGGGCTGGTACGGCACGTTCCTGCCCGCGACGCAGGCGTACTCGGGGCCCGCGTCGCCGTACTGGGCGAGCAAGGGGTTCCTCGGCCTGCTGCTGCCCGCCGACCACCCGGTCTGGACGGACCGTGAACTGCCGCTCCCCGTGGAGCGTTCCGCGCAGTACACGGCGCTGCCCGCGCCCGGCTGGCTCCTGCACGGCACCCCGCACGACGGAGTCGTCCGCCTGGTCAACCACGGCAGCGACCACAACTCGCCGGACGGCCCGGGCAACGACGATCCGCACTACGCCAAGTTCGCCTACTCCACGGCCACCGCACCGGAGTCCGCCCCGCACGCCTGGTCCCGCACGGTCGACAACCACATCGCGCTGCTCGCCGCCGACGGCACCCCGACGCGGCGCCGCCGCATCCATCCCCTCACCTGCGAGGGACGCCGCGCCTCGTCCCGGCAGGCCGTTCAACTGACGTGCTCGGCGGAGGAGTTCCCGATCGAGTCGACGAGTGTGCTGCACGGTCCGTGGGAACTGCGCGTGCACCGGGTGCGGGCTCCCGAGGGCGTGACGGTGCGCGAGGGCGGGTACGCGATCGCGGACGAGATGCGTCCGCAGGTGGCACAGGGCCCCGGCTGGGCGCTGGCCCGCACGGAGTCGGGGCTGACCAGCGCCGTGGCCGCGCTGTACGGCTGGGACGAGGAGGCGGGCGTCGCGCGCGAGGTCGAGGCGAACGCCTTCGGTCCCCACTCGGCGACACCGTACCTGCGAGCCGTGCGCCACCCGGGCGGGGAGAGTGTCCACGTGACCTTGGTGGTGCTGACCCGCGACGTCGTGCACCCTCGGGCCCTGCGCGAGTCGATCACGTGTACGCGTGAGGAGGACGGGCGGATGACGGTCACCTTCCCGGACGGCGAGGCGGTGACGGCCTGAGAGAGCGTCAAGACTGGTGCGCGGCCCGGTGGGTGGCGAGCAGCGGGCGCAGGTGGGTGTGGGACCAGGCGGCCAGGGTGGTGGGTGTGGTGGTGTCCGGCTCCCGCCGCTGCTCGGGCGTCAGCGTGCGGGTGCCCGCGGTCATGTCCACGATGCCGTCGACCGCGCCGGGCGGCAGGCCGGCCGCGGCCAGCGTGCGGCGGGCGTCGTCGTCGCAGACCGGCCGCAGCCGGATGTCGCGGTCGAGCGCTGTCGTGAGGATCTCCGCGACGCGCCGCCACGAGAGGTCCTCGGGGCCGTGGACGCCCTGGACGGTGCGGCCGTCCCAGGTGTCGTTCAGCAGACGGGCGGCGGCGATGTCGCCGATGTCGCGCGGGTCGACCCAGGGCAGCGTCCGCTCGGGGTCGTCGGTGGTGGTCAGCCGGCCGGCGCTCAGGTCGTCGAGGGCGGGGAGCAGGTTGGTGAAGAAGTAGCCGCAGCGCAGGTGCAGCACGTCGGCGCCGGTGGTGTCGAGTTGTTCCTCGACGGCGGCGAGCCCGTCGATGTGGCCGGCGCCGTGCCGCATCTCCGCGCCGACGCTGCTGAGGAACACCACGCGGCGCACACCGCCTTCCCGCACGGCCGCTGCCAGGCCGGCCCCGGTGCGTCGCGAGGTGCCCACCGGGTCCTCGACGGTGTGCGGTGTCGGGTCCACGAGGAAGGCCGCGGTGGCGCCCGCCATGGCGTCGCGGACGAATGCGGCGTCGGTGAGGTCGCCGCGGCGCGCGTCCACCCGTTCCCGGATGTCCGGCTCCAGCCGGGAGGGGTCGCGCAGCAGGAGGCGGGGGCGGGCCCCTGCCTGGAGCAGCAGCCTCACGACCCGCGAGCCGACGTGGCCGGTGGGGGTGGTGACGACGACGGTCATGCGAACTCCTCGCTGTCGTGTTCCTGGGTGCGCCGTACCGTAACGGCCCTTGCGGCCGGAACCTGACCGCAAGGGTGCGAGGCTGGGCACATGAGTCACCCGAGCGGCCGGATGCTGGAGTTGTTGTCGTTGCTGGCTGCCGGGGTGCCGCGCAGCGGGGCGGACCTCGCGGCACGGCTCGGTGTCTCGCCGCGCACGTTGCGCAGGGACGTGGAGCGGCTTCGGGACCTGGGTTACCGGGTGCAGTCGGCGCGCGGCACCGGCGGAAGTTACCGGCTGCCCGCCGGGCAGGGCGTGCCGCCCCTGCTCCTGTCCGAGGAGGAGGCGGTGGCCACGGCGGTGGGGCTGCGGCATGCCGCCGCGGCCTACGGCGCGGCGGCCGGGCCCGGTCCGGCGGACACCGCGCTGCGCAAGCTGGAGGAAGCGCTGCCCGTGCGGCTGCGGGGCCGGATCGCGGCGCTGGCGGCGGCCACGCAGGTGCCGCCCGGGCCGGGCCGGGCGGGCGGCCCGGGCGGTTTCGACACCTTGGAGCGGCTGGCCACGGCCACGTATGTGCGCTCCCGCGTGCGGTTCCGCTACACCGCCCGGGACGGCGGCGCCGGTGAGCGCCGTGGGGAGCCGCACCGCCTGTTGCTTCTGGAGCACCGCTGGTACCTGCTGGCGTGGGACGAGGACCGCGCCAACTGGCGCACCTTCCGGGTGGACCGGATCGCGGGCCTGCGGGTGCCGGGCGCGACGTTCCCGCCGCGCCCGGTTCCCGAGGCGTCCGCCGGGCCGTTCCCCCGCCCCGGCGAGCCGCGGGGCGCGGTGCTGTTCCTGGCGCCGGCCGGGGCCGTCGCGCGGCGGCTGACCGCGCGGGCGGGCACGCTGGAGCCGACCGGACCCGACCGCTGCCGGTATCTCACCGGTGCGGAGGACTGGGACTGGCTGGCGGGCGCCCTCGCCGCGGTGGGCCTGCCCTACCGCGTGGAGGGCCCCGGGGAACTGGCGCGCGCCACCCAGGGCCTGGTCGCGCGGGCCGCCGCAGCCGCTCCGCCCCCGGCACGGGCCTGACGTCGGCCGCGCAGGACTTGCGGGACGGTCGCGAGCACAGGGGGTGATCGGCTCCGGCGAATCGCAGGGGCGATCAGTGACGCTCAGGGGCGCTCAGGGGCGTTCAGGCGTTCAGGCGTTCAGGCGTTCAGAGGAGGGCGTCACTTCTCCCAGCCCACCGTTTCCGGGAGCGGGTTGTGGAAGATGGTCGCGCCCACGTCGTCGAAGGCGCCGACCGTGGTGTACGTGCCGCCGTCCTTGATCCGGTCGTAGGGCGTGGGGTGGTAGTCGGCGGCGGGCGGCGCGGCCGAGGGTGCGTTCTTGGCGTCCCGCTGCGCGGAGTCCGTGCCGGCGGAGGACTGGCGGGCGGGGGCGGGGGCGGATACGGCGGCGATCAGGGCGACGGGCAGGGCCGCCGGGTGCCGCCACAAGGTCGACATGTTGCCGTAGCAGTCAATCCGGTATACGGCGCAAACCGGACCGATCAAGATCATCCGGTTTGCGCCGTATGCCGGATGATCGTGATCGGTCCGGCGGCGGGCGGGGCGGCGGCGGGTGGACGCCGCCGCCCGTCACGGCCGGGCCGTCAGGAGTCCTGGATGGTGATGAAGGGGTCCCACTGGAAGTACCCCTTCAACTGCCGGTGGTGGTCGAGTATCTGGAAGTAGAAGTGGTAGACGACCTGGCCGACGCTCTTCACCGTTGTGCGCCAGTAGTGGTCCTCGTACTTCTGCGTGACGAAGTCGGGGCTGCCCTCGCTCCCCTCCTTCGGCAGCGGGTAGACGCCGTCGATCACCTCGATCTCCGGCGTCCTGATGAGCGTGTGGTCGCGGTCGTTGCTCACGTACCGGTACAGCAGCGCCTTGTAGTCGCTGCCCAGGGACAGGGTCGTCTCCCGCCACCGGATGGTGTCCCCGGGCTCCGCCCGCAGGTTCAGCTCGGCGCCCGATGTGCCGACGATGTGGTCGTGCCGCGTCGTCATGTAGATCAGGCTCTGGTCGACGTAGGTCGGTGCGTCGGGATTGCGCGAGGCGTTGGGGTTCTGCTCGACGATGGTGGCGGCGTCGAACGCGATCAGGACGTTCAGATCAGCCATGTCTTTCCCCTCGGGAGTGAAGGCGTCTGGGGTCGAGGTGCCTGCGAGTCGCGGTTTTCTGAGGTCGAGGGTCGTGGGAGTCGGGGCTCCCGGGAGTCGCAGTCCCCGGGAGTCGGATTTCGGAGTCCCCGGGAGTCGGAGTTCGGCTACGAGGGTCTGGGCACCTTGTAGGCCATGGCCCTCGGGTAGTCGTGCCGGTCCAGGCGGACGCGGACCAGGAGGGGTCCGGCGTTGACCGGGTCGTGCGGGTCGGCGAGGCGGGCCAGCAGCTCGTCCAGCTCCGCGGGGCGGGCGATGGTGAGGCCGCTCGCCGGGGTGTCCTCGCCGGCGAAGACGGCCGCGAGACGGTCGTAGTGCCAGGGGTGCAGGACGTTGTAGAAGTCGGGTTCGCCGGGGTCGGGCGCGGCTGGGTCCGGTCCGCTGTAGTACTCCGGGTGCACCAGCATCTGCTCGATGCCGTAGAAGTGCCCGTTGTCCAGGACGAACACCACCGAGCGCAGCCCGAGGCGGGTGTGGGTGGAGATCTCCTGGCAGGTCTCCTGGAAGGAGCCGTCGCCGACGAACACCATCGGGCGGGCACCCTCGCGTTCGGGGGCGAGTGCGGCGCCGGTGGCCGCGCCGACCGACCAGCCGATGGAGAGCCAGCTGATCTGGGACAGGAAGCCGCCGGCGGGCAGGGACAGGTTCATCGAGCCGATGAGGGAGAACGCGGCGTCGGAGACGACCGTCCAGTTCTCCTGGGTCTCCTGGCCCAGGAAGTGGTTGATCCGGTCGAACAGGTCGTCGTACGTGAGCTGTTCGGCCCGCGGGGATCGCGGGCCGCTCACGCTCAGCGAGGCTCGGTGCTGCGCCAGCCCCGCGGGGCGGTCCTCCCGTGCTCCCTGGTAGCTGTAGGACTCGGCGTAGTAGTCGGCGTACAGGCCTCCGGTGCCGTAGGCCTTCACCAGTGCGTCCCGGAGGGCGGGCAGCAGGTGGACGAGCTGGACGTCGGGGAAGTAGGAGGTGCCGACGCTGACACCGCCGTGCGCCGCCATCACCCAGTCGGTGCCCACGCACTGCTCGCCGCCGAGGTTCTTCGACGTGGACCAGGCACCGAGGCCGATCCGGCAGGTGGCCCAGTCCTTGAAGACCGCGCGCACGTCCGGGTGGCTGGCGTGGCCGTTGTAGACGCCGTGGAACTGCGGCAGTTCCCCGTCCACGACGGCCTTGGCGCCTACGGTCGTGCAGAACGGAACGCCGGTGGCCTCCACCAGTTCGACGAGTTCCCCGCCGAGCCGGTACCGGTCGGTCTCCTCACCGGCCCACACGATCGGGCGGGGCCTGCCGTCCGGGCCGGGGTGCTCCTGGATCAGGGTGAGGATCGCCTGCACGGCGTCCTCCAGCATGTCCCGGCCGCGCGCGCCGAGGGGCCGTTCGCGGCGGACGATCGGCTGCGCCGGCTCGGGGCAGGGCTCGTCCCAGAGGTCCTCCATGACCTCCAGGTAGACCGGCCTGCGCTCGGAGAGGCAGGCGGTGAGCGCGGTGTCGATCTGGGCGGGCGCCAGGCCCGGGTGTGAGATGACCTGGGCGTCCACGGTGACCTGCCGGTAGACGTCCAGGTTGCTCTCGGCACGCGGGCTCATGTGCGAGGTGAGCAGGCCGACGGCGCGGAAGTTCTGCCACTGCTCGTAGGGCGGGCAGGCGTTGACGGCGATGAGGGGGACCTGCTCGACGTACGCGCCGCCGCAGGAGTTGAGCAGGTTGAACGCGCCCACGCTGTACGTCACCGCCGCCGCGCCCACGCCGTGGATACGGGCGTAGGCGTCGGCGGCCTGTCCCGCGCCGCCCTCGGTCGGCGTGCCGACCCATTCGACGGCGCCTTCGGCCCGCAGGGTGGTGAGGAACGGCCCCAGGTGGTTGCCGGGTACGCCGAACAGGTGGGTGATGCCCAGCTCCGCCAGCCGCAGGGCGAGGTACCGGGCCACCGTGCAGGTGGGAATGGTGTCGTTCATGAGGCCTCCGGCTCCCGGTCCGTGCCCGAGTCCGCCCGCTCCGGGCCCGGCGCGGTGACCGGCGGGGCCTGGTGGACGGCGAGGGCGGCACGGACGGCGCTTTCCAGGGCGCCCTCGATCCAGGCGTGTTTGAGAGACGTGTGCTCGCCCGCGAAGTGCACCGGGCCCTCGGGGCGTAGGACGTCGAGGTGGAAGCTGGTCATCTGGTGCGCGGTGTAGATGGCGGCCTCGCCGAAGGCGTAGGGGTCGCGGGCCCAGCTCTGGGTGGCGCCCCGGCCGGTGAAGAACACCTCGACGCGCCGGCCGTGCAGGGCCTGGAGGTTGCGCAGGGCGTAGAGATAGCGTTCCGCCTTCGGCATGGAGTCCCAGCGTGCGGCGTCGTCGGACCAGGAGTACGAGGCGAGGACCACGCCGCCGCCGGTGCCGTCCGCGACCGGGTGCGAGGGGTAGTACGTGAACCGGTTGGGGTTGTCGGTCGCGGAACCCCCGCCGAAGCAGTGGGTGGCGGGCCGGACGGCGGGGCCGCGCAGGGGCAGGCTGCCGTCGATCTGCCGCATCTCCTCGGTGACGAGGCTGTCCTTGACCGCGGCGCCGAGCAGCCCGGCCTCCGGCGCGGGCAGCGTGGGCACGGCCGCGGACCCGGTGTCCGGCTCGTTTCCCCGCCGGTAGTACTCGTACAGGCCGGGCGCGATGCCGTCCAGCGCGTCGCGCCAGTCGGCCTCGGTGAACTCCCACCAGCGGTGGCTGAATTCGAGCAGCACCTTGGTGGCCTGGTCGTAGTGGGTCTCGATGACGGCGCGGCGCTTCTTGTACGACATCGAGGGGACGATCTCCACGAAGCGCAGGGCGGAGAACGGGATGGTGACGACGGCCAGGTCCGCCGTCCACAGCCGGGGCAGTTCCTTCGGATCGCTCTCGTCGAGGGTCTGCACGGCCACGCCCCACCCGTCGGGCCCGACCGCCCCGGTGCCCTCGGGGTCGGTGTCGCGGCTGGGGTCGTGGTACTCCAGGCGGATCACGCGCTGGCCGAGCCGCACCTCGTCGCGCAGCCCCTGGTAGAGGGCGTGGGGCAGGCGCCAGCTGCCGCCCGGTATCTCCCAGTAGCGGACGGCGGGGTTGATGTCGCTGCGGCTCAGGAAGCTGTGGAAGAAGGAGAGGTGGAGCCGCGAGGACATGTTCTCCAGGGTTCCCACGGCCTCGACGGCCTCGTCGCTGAGCCCGGCGCGGTCACGCAGGAAGGAGCCCATCGAGCAGCCGTCGAAGTCGCGGATCACCCGCGCCCAGCCGTCGACCCACTCGTCGAACGGCTTGTTGACACGCCGGCCGTCGACGACGTCGGAGTAGTAGTCGCGCACGCTCTCCAGCGCGTCGTCCACCATCCGCACGACGGGGGCGCGGACCTCGTCGTCGGTGAGGTGGAAGCCCTCGTTCATCCGCTCGGGACCTGCGGCGTACTCCGCGCGCCGCACCTGGACGCGGTTGGCGCGGATCCAGGAGTTGCCGCGCTTGTCGGGTTCGCGGAAGTCCGGGCTGTCGTCGCCGTACGTCCACGTCCGGCCGGTGAAGGAGGTGTACGTCACCGGCGGGACGGGCACGTCCGGGCCGCTGCCCGTGTGGGGGTCGACGTCCACGTTGTAGAACTGGCGCCGTCCGAGCCCGAGTTTGTCGACGAGGGCGAGGACGAGCGGATGGAAGTCGGGCAGCCGCATGGCCCCGGCCTCGGCGTACTGGGCGGGGTCGGCGAAGGGCTGGTGGTGCTTGGTGGTGCGGAAGGTCTTGATGCGTCCGCCGACACGGTTGGCGTTCGCCTCCAGGACGGTGACGTCGTGCCCGGCGTCCTTGAGCAGCCGGCCGGCGACGAGTCCGGTGATGCCGGCGCCGATGACGAGGATCTTCTTGCGCGGGTGCCGGGTGGGCCCGAGGCGGCCCGTGTCTATCAGGGTGTGCAGGTATTCGAGCTTGAGGTCGCTGCCGTCGGGTCCGACGAGGAGGAGTTCACGGGCGAGCCTGAGACAGGTCTGCCAGCGGGCACGGGTAGCGGAGTTGTCCCGTGGAGTGTCGGTCATAGCCTGTGATCGTAGATATGCAGAAAGGGTTTCGTGTTTCCCCGGGCGGAAAAGTCTGGAAACTGCCGACAGGGCTGAGTGACGCGATTTCGACTCGTTCGGATATTCGACAGGAAGGTGGCAGCAATACGGAGGGTGCCGGTGGTGCGGGTGGGGAGACGGGGGCAGCCGAAGAAACAATTCACCGGCGGAATGCCGTACTCCCACGGAGAGTGCGCGTGCGCCCGCACCGATGACCTCCGCAGAAATGTCGTCAGCCGGCTGCGGTGCCCGCCCTCCCGAACCCGGGCGTTGGCATATGCATCCGGCCAACATCCCCCACCGGCCGGCGTGCACGGCGCTCCGTCCGCCCCCGGGTCAGAGACGGAACGCGATGGTCACCCGTTCCTCGAGATCGTCCTCCGTCATCGCCGCGTCGACGTGGACGGCGCGCAGCCGCAGGCGCTCGGTCTCCTCCTGGAGGCGCCGGGTGAACATGTGGTCGCGTGCGGCGATGTTGCGACCGGCCTTCGCCGGATCGCCGGTTCTCCACAGGAACCCCTCCCCCGGTACCGAACGGCTGCGGAACGCGGCCTGCCGGAATTCGGGCGTGGGAAGAAGCCAGACGGCCTGCTCGGGAACGGTGAGCAGGGGCTTGACGAGATGCGGCAGAAGCCGGAATCCCTCGACGACGACGCACGGCTCCCGCGGCAGCCGCAGAAGGTCCTCGACAATCAGTTGGAATCCCTCGCCCCGAAACCAGTGGAAGGTCTCCAGCATGATTTCCGGAGACCGGTTCACCCAGCGCTCGTCCATGTCCATGGCCATGAACGCGTGCAGAAAGGGCGCCTCCTCGGGGCTGGTCCGCGCCGCGTGATCCCGCATCACGTCATCGGTCGCGTAGAGGTGCCAGCCGAGGCGGTCGGCGAGCCGGCGCGCGATCGTCGACTTGCCCGCGCCACTCCCGCCGCCCACCCAGAGAACGTGCCGCAGCCGCGCCGGGAGCTCTCGGGTATCGGCCGCCTCCGCGTCCATTCGTCTCCGCCGTCTCCTCTTCGTCGACCCCTCTTCGACGGCGTCGGCGTCCTCCTTCGAAACTACCGTGCGGAGGAGAGCGCGGTGGCTCGTGACGGATGCGTGCGATCCGGAGCGCGGGGTACTGAGGGCGGGCGCCGCCTACGTCGAGGCACCCTTTGGATCGCTGGTCCACGAACCTCTGGCCGAGGCCGGCCGGCACGCCGACGAGCCGCGAAGGCCGCTGCCGCGATCTCACGCAGCCGGTGAAGGAGCCGGACGCGCGGATCGCGGGACAAGTGCCGGACGGCGCAACCACGGAACAAATGCGGACGGCGCAGCGCCCTTTCACCCGGGCCGTGCCCGCCGGCGGCCTCCCCTGGCCGCCCCTCCGGCCGCGTGGGAGCATGAGGTGGTAGCAGCCGGGAACCCACTCGTCATGTCCATCGGCGGCGAGGAGCGACCGTGGTGCGGAAGCTGATCAGAGGCGCAGCAACTGATCAAGGGCGTCGAGGGTCCGAGCGCGCCCGACGGGGTATGCCGTACGGCGGCCGGCCGGGTGGCGCGGGTGACGCGTCCCGAGGCGGTCGGGAACGCGCCGCCGAGCACCCGCCCGGGGCACCCGTTCGTACCCCGTACTCACGGACCCGCCCATCGGCGCGTGGGCGAGGGCGTCCGTGCTGCACGTGACCGCCCGCAGCGCCGGGGCCGCCTCCGCGCGCCGGCCGGTCGGCGTGGGACCGCCGACGGCCGTACCGGCCGCTGCGGCCGTGTGCGCGCCGTATGCGGAGGTCGCCGACGGCAGCGTCCACGTGCGGTCCGCGACCTCCTGAACCGAAGGAGCGGTGATGACGCAGCAGTTCGCCGTCGGTGACCACGTCCGATGGAATTCCGAAGCCGGACACGTCGAAGGTGTCGTCATCGAGAAGCACACACGCGACGTGGAGTGGAAGGGGTACGTGCACCACTGCACGGAAAGCGACCCGCAGTACGAGATCAGGAGCGACAGAACCGATCACGTCGCCCTGCACAAGGGTGGTGCGCTGACGAAACTGTAGGTGCGGCGTGGCGGGAGCGACGGAGAGCAAGGGTGGCTAACCGCATCTGTACGGTGGGGCATTCGACCCGTGACTTCGACGAAGTGCTGGAGATGCTGCGCGAGAACGACGTCACCTGCCTGGTCGACGTCCGTTCGTTCCCCTCGTCGAGGAAGTACCCGCAGTGGAACCGGTCGGCGATCGTCGACGCGCTGCCTGGCGGCATCGGGTACCGGTGGATCCAGAAGCTGGGCGGCCGGCGGCACACACCCGCGGGCGTGCCGAGTGTGAACGGCGCTTGGCGGGTCAAGGCCTTCCGGGACTACGCCGACTACATGGCGAGCGACGAGTTCGCGCAGGGCCTGGACGAACTGCTCGAACTGGCTGAGCACGAACGGCCGGCGATCATGTGCAGCGAAGCGGTGCCCTGGCGCTGCCACCGCAGGCTGATCAGCGACGCGCTGATCGTCGCGGGCGCGGAGGTGGTGCACATCATGTCGCCCACGACCGCGAAGCCAGCCGTCCTGAACCAGTTCGCGCGGGTGCGCCACGGGCGTCTGACCTACCCGCCCGACTCCGACCGGTCCGCCTGAGGCCGGGGATGAGCGTCGTCGACGACGTCCGTGAGGCGGTCCTCTCCATCCCGGCCGGGTCCGTCGCCTCCTACGGCTCCGTCGGCCGCAGGGTCGGCGCGGGACCGCGGCAGGTCGGGCGGGCCATGGGCCTGCTCGGTGAAGGAGTGCCCTGGTGGCGTGTCGTGCGGGCCGACGGGACCCCCGCCACCTGCCACGGTGGCCGGGCGCGGGAACTGCTCGTGGACGAGGGCACGCCGATGCGCGGCGCGCGGGTGGACATGTGCCGGGCGGAGCACCGGTGGGGGCCGTGACCCCTGGCTGTCGGGGCGTGAGCCTGCTCCCCGAGGACCTTCGGCATCTCGCTGGGTCCGGTGCGAGTCCGGTCCCGCTGCGGGGAGACGTCGGCCACCCGGTCACCACGGTGCACGCCGTCCACCGCCCCGACGCCGGTATCCACGGCGAGAAGCCGAGCCAGGCCGTCGTGACCGGCTTCCGGCACTTAGCCGGTGCTCCGGCTGCCGGAGATGACCACCGGTCCGCCGCCGGAGAGCTTCGGGGGTCCTCGACGGCCGCGGGCGGTGGAGAACCCCACCGTGGATCCTGTGGCGGGCCGGATGGTCCGCCGGACGGACCGTTCCTAACGTGGGCTCATGTCGATCACACAGAGCCGGGCCGCTCACCGGACCGCGGCCGTCCTCGCCACCGCCCTCCTCGCGGCGCTCCTCCCGGCCACCGCCGGGGCCGCGGAGGCCGCTCGCTCCTCCCAGCTGCAACATGATGCCGACGTGCTGCGCGACGACGGTGTCACGGGCGTCGCGGTGCGGCTGGAGACACCCCGGGGAGTGCGGACCGCCCGCAGCGGCGTCGGTGACCTCGGCACCGGACAGCCGGTGCCCCGCAACGGCTACATCAGGATCGGCAGCACCACGAAGACGTTCGTCGCGACCGTGGTGCTCCAGCTCGTGGGCGAAGGCCGGCTGTCGCTGGACGACACGGTCGACACCTGGCTGCCGGGCTCGGTGCGCGGCCACGGCAACGACGGGCGCCGGATCACCCTGCGCCAGCTGCTCCAGCACACGAGCGGGGTGCCCGACTACACCCAGGACGTCGTCCCGGACCTCAGCGCGGCCGGGTACCGCGAGCACCGCTGGACCACCTACAGCTCCGAGCAGCGCGTCGCGTTCGCGATGCGGCACCCGCCGTCCTTCGCGCCGGGCGCGGGCTGGGCGTACTCCAACACCGGCTACGTCCTCCTGGGCATGGTGATCAAGGCGGTCACGGGCCGTTCCTGGGAACACGAGGTGCGGGCCAGGATCCTGCGTCCGCTGCGGCTGGCGCACACGCTCGCACCCGGCGACCGGCCGTTCCTGCCGGGTCCGCACGCTCACGACTACCAGCAGTTCGAGCCGGGCGGCGCGCTGACCGACACCACGGTCGCCTACCTGCCCTTCGACGGCGACGCCGACGGTTCGATGATCAGCACGACCGCGGACACGAACACCTTCTTCAAGGCGTTGGTGGGAGGCCGGCTTCTGGCACCGGCCCAGTGGGCGCAGATGCGCCGCACGGTCGACGTGCCCGCCGGTCACGGTGCTCCCCCCGGCACCCGCGACGGGCTCGGCCTGGACTGGACGCCGTTGTCCTGCGGCGGCGGGTACTGGGGGCACAGCGGCGACGGCTTCGGTTACCTGGTGTGGCCCGCCACGGCTGCGGACGGGCGTACCGCCGTCACCGTCTCCCTGCACAGCCGGCCCGGCGACGAGGAGACCGCCATGCGCCAGATCCAGGACGTCACCGCCCTCGTCGACCACGCACTGTGCTCGGCCAGGAAGACATGAGGGGCCGCCGGGGCCCGTAGACTCCCGGCGTGGCATTCATGAGCACTCCGCACTGCTGCTTCCTGTGATCGGAAGCCGTTGAGGGCGATGCCGGACGGCGTCGCCCTCCTCGGTGTGCCTGCCGCGTGAACCACCCTCCCGGCGCTGCCCGTTCCTCCCTGAGGCAGTGACGTACCGACAGTGACGTTCCGGGCGCGCGTGCAGGCACGGCCTTCTTCCCTTCACCCCTGCCAGGAGTGTCCCGTGCCCGTGTCCTTTCCCCCTGCCCTCATGCTCTCCCTCGATCTGCTGCGCTGTCCCACGTGCCGCACCCGCCGCCTGTGCCCCGACCGCGGCGCGCTGCGCTGCCCGGCGGGTCACACCTTCGACGTCGCCCGCCACGGCTACGCCTCCCTGCTGACGGGAACCCGCGCCACCAGCGGCGACGACGCCGCCATGGTCCGGGCGAGGGACCGGTTCCTGTCCACCGGCGCGTACGCGCCCGTCCGCGACGTGGTGGGCCGCCTGGCGGCCGGCGCCGTCTCCGGGCGGGGCGCGGTGGTGGACGTCGGGTGCGGCACGGGGTACTACCTGACCGGCGTACTGGACCGGCTGCCCGGCGCCCGTGGTCTGGGCCTGGACACGTCGGTGCACGCGCTGCGCTCGGCGGCCCGCGCCCACGACCGGGCCGCCGCGGCGACCTGGGACGTCTTCCGCCCCTTCCCGCTGGCCGACGCGGTCGCCGATGTCGTGCTGGACGTGTTCGCCCCGCGCAACCCTGCCGAGTTCCGCCGGGTGCTCCGCCCGGACGGCCGGTTGATCGTGGTGCGCCCCACCGGGCGGCACCTGGCCGAACTGCGCGGACGCGTGCCCGCGATGATCGCGGTCGATCCGGTCAAGGAGCGCCGCCTGCACCGGGCGCTGTCCCCCTTCTTCGAGGCCACCGTCACCGAGCAGGTGGAGTACGCCGCTCTGCCTGCCGGGCGGGAGGCCCTGGATCTGGTGTCGATGACACCGAGCGCACGCCACCTGAGCCGCGCGGACCTGAACGACGACGGTCCCCTGCCCGCGGAGGTCACCGTCTCCGTCCTGGCCACCGCCTACCGGCCCCGGTGACCGTCGGCGGGGGCCCGGGGGCG
>NZ_JBHJUW010000030.1:20335-78508 GCF_042268205.1 Streptomyces sp. NPDC056160 | reverse complement strand
CAGCTCGACGACAAAAGTAAAAATCTACACCGAGCAGGGCGGCTGCCGTCTGCGGCGGCGGTCGGCGAGCCGGTGCAGCCGCCGCCGGTAGGCCTCGTCGTCGCGGACGGCGAGGGCGCCGCCGGTCGCGGAGGCGACCGCCGACATCACCGCGGCCACGATCACCGCGGTCTCGGGGGCCGCCTGCGGGTGCCCGGAGGGGTTGACGCGCAGGGCGAGCAGGAGGAGCGAGCCGTTGAGGAAGAAGACCAGCAGCCCGAGGACGAGCGCCGGCACGAGGAGCAGCAGCCGGACCAGGAGCGGCCAGACGACGGCCGACAGGACACCGAAGGCGCCGGCGCCGAGGGCCGCGGTCACGGCGACGGTGGTGGCGCTGTCACCGTCGGCGGACTGGAGCTGGAAGTCCGGCAGGATCCCGGCGAGCACCAGCATCGTGGCCGTGGAGACGGCCCACACCGTGATACTCCGTCCCGCCTGACTGGCGACCCGCCGCCACCACCCGCCTCGCACGCCCGCACACCTCACGTCCCGGCCCGGTCGTCCGCACGGGCCCGCTCCAGCTTGTCACACGCCCGGCCCGGCCCGGCGGGCCTGTGGACAGCCGTGGAACAGGAGGGGTGGGAGGGGGCGGGGGCTCACCTGCCGTCGTAGCCCGCGGTGGGCATGGAGAGGCGGCGGTGCACGCAGGCCTTCATCTGGGCGTCGTAGGACGGCTCGGCGCGGCCCACCGTCTCCACGCGCACGCCGCGTCGCGCGCACTCCGCGGTGAACTCCTCCACCGAGGACAGCGCCCGCTCCAGCACCCGGCGGCTGGGGGCGACGAACAGGTCGATGCCCGGCCGGACCCCGTCCCACAGGGCGCTGTGGTCGATGCGCAGGCCCCGTACGAGGAGCTCGCGCGCGATCACGTAGCCGTGCTCGGCCGCCCAGCGGGCGCACATCGCGTGCTGGCCGCGGGAGTCCACGAGGAAGGGGTCCTCGTTCAGCTCCTCCAGGGGCGTCAGGCTGGCGATCGCCGTCACGCGGACCGGCGTCGCGCCGGCCTGGCCGCGGGCGTCCCGCACATGTCCCATGGAGTCTCCCTCACCTCCGGGTTCTGGCCGCCGACACTACCCCTGCACGTAGGCTCAGGGGGAGTCGCGCGAAGGAGGCAAAGAAGTGCCGGTGGAGATCACCTGGTGGGGTCACGCGACGTGCACGGTCGAGGATTCGGGCGTGCGTGTGCTGACCGATCCGCTGTTCGCCCGCCGCCTCGCGCACCTGCGGCGCCGGCGCGGGGCGCTGCCGCCGCCGGACGCCTGGCACGCGGACGTGGCGCTCGTCTCCCACCTGCACGCGGACCATCTGCACGTCCCCTCGCTGGCGCGGCTCGCCCCGGGCACCCGGCTGCTGGTGCCGCGCGGCGCGCCACGGGCGGTGCCGGGACTGCGCCGGCTCGCCGGGCTGCGGGTGACGGAGGTGACCCCCGGGGACCGGGTGGAGGTCGGCGGGCTCGTCGTCCGGGTGGTGCCCGCGCGCCACGACGGCCGGCGGCTGCCGGTCGGGCCGCACCGCTCACCGGCACTCGGCTACGTCGTCGAGGGCGCCGCCCGGACGTACTTCGCCGGGGACACCGGCCTGTTCGAGACGATGGCCGAAGAGGTCGGGCCGGTGGACGTCGCGCTGCTGCCGGTGGGCGGCTGGGGGCCGTACCTCGGTGAGGGGCACCTGGACGCCGGGCGGGCGGCGCAGGCGCTGGCCCGGCTCGCGCCGCACAGCGCCGTACCGGTGCACTACGGCACGTACTGGCCGATCGGGATGGACGCCGTGCGCCCCCATGAGTTCCATGCGCCGGGTGAGGAGTTCGTGCGCCATGCGGCGCTGCGTGCGCCGGGTGTGGCGGTGCACCGGCTCGGGCACGGGGAGAGTGCGCGGCTGGAGGTCGCCCGGTGATACGGCTCGCCGCCGCCGTGACGACGGTGGTGCCGCCGGAGTCCACGCAGCAGGCGCTCGGTTATCCGTCGCTGTTCCTGCTGGTGCTGATCGGCGCGCTGGTGCCGGTGGTGCCGACCGGGGCGCTGGTCAGTTCGGCCGCGGTGGTCGCCGTGCACCAGACGGCGCCGTTCTCGCTGGCGCTGGTGTTCGTGACGGCGTCGCTGGCCGCGTTCCTCGGGGACGCGGCGCTGTACTGGCTGGGGCGGCGGGGGCTCGGCTCGAAGAACGGCTCGCGCTGGCTGGAGGCGATCCGCTCCCGCGCGCCGGAGGACCGGCTCGCGCAGGCACAGGAGAAGCTCGGCGAGCACGGCGTCGCGGTGCTGGTGCTGTCGCGGCTCGTCCCGGCCGGGCGGATACCGGTGATGCTGGCCTGTCTGCTGGCGAAGTGGCCGCTGCGCCGTTTCGCCCGCGGCAACCTGCCCGCCTGCCTGGCCTGGGCGGTGACGTACCAGGTGATCGGCATCCTCGGCGGTTCCCTGTTCCCCGAGCCGTGGGAGGGCGTGGTCGCCGCGATCGGGCTGACGGTGCTGGTCGGTGCGGCCCCCGGCGTGTGGCGCAGGATCCGCCGGTCGGCACCGGCGCACCGGTCGAACTGACCGGCCGGGGCACGTCGCTTCGGGGCGCCGTCGGCCCGGGCTCAGTCCAGCACCCGTGACGCGCCCACCGGGAGGTCCCACAGGTCCTGCCGGGCCAGGCCCGCCTCCGCCCAGGCCGCGCGGACGCGGGTGAGGGGCTCCAGGACCGGTTCGGCGGACAGGACGAACGTGCCCCAGTGCATCGGGGCCATGCGGCGGGCACCGAGGTCGCGGGCGGCCCGGACCGCCTCCTCGGGGTCGCAGTGGACGTCGCTCAGCCACCAGCGGGGGTCGTAGGCGCCGATGGGCAGCAGCGCGAGGTCGATGCCGGGGTAACGGCGGCCGATGCGCGCGAACCAGTGGCCGTAGCCCGTGTCACCGGCGAAATAGACGCGCTGACCGTCGGGAGCGGTGAGGACCCAGCCGCCCCACAGACTGCGGCAGGTGTCGGTGAGGGTGCGCTTGGACCAGTGGTGGGCGGGCACGAAGTCGAACCGGACCCCGGAGAGCTGGGCCGCCTCCCACCAGTCCAGCTCGGTGACGCGGGTGAAGCGCCTGCGGTGGAACCAGCGCCCGAGCCCGGCCGGGGCGAACACGGGGGTGTCGCGCGGGAGCCTGCGCAGGGTCGGGGCGTCCAGGTGGTCGTAGTGGTTGTGGCTGATGACGACGGCGTCGACGCGCGGCAGGGCCTGCCAGGCGACCCCGACGGGGGTGATGCGGGCCGGGGTGCCGACGATGCGGCGCGACCACACCGGGTCGGTCAGCACGGTCAGTCCGCCGATGCGCACGACCCAACTGGCGTGCCCGGCCCAGGTGACGGCGACGGTGCGGCTGTCCACACGGGGCAGCGGGCCCGGCTCGTAGGGCAGCAGGCCGATGTCGGCCAGCCCGTCCTTGCCCGGCCGGACCGCGCCTTCCCGGGCGAAGCGGGCGAGCGCCTTCAGACCGGGCAGCGGGGCGGTGAGCCGGTCGTGGAAGGCGCGCGGCCACACCCGCCGCTCCCACAGCGGCCGCGGTTCGGCCAGCGGCGGGGACGGCGCGGCCGGCGAGGCGAGCGCGGACGGGGCCGCGGCGCCGTCGGCGTCCCGCAGGGGCGCGGCCGCCGGGGCGGCGCAGGGGGGCGTGGTCGGCTCGGACTGCTGCGTCATCGGGGAGGCTCCCATCGCCGGGCGTCGTCACGGAGATCGTCGAAGACGGACCTCAAGGAGGCCAACGCGCGTCGCGGGTACGGCAGTTCCAGCGGCTCGGGGGACAGCAGGCACTGCGCCCGCTCCTCGTCCGTGCCGCCCAGCAGCTCCGCGCCGGCCAGCCGCACCCGCAGCGCGCCGAGGTCGTCGCCGAAACGGTGGCCGCCGGGCGCGCTCAGGCCCAGGCGCGCGCCGAGGAAGTCCTCCAGTTCCTGCGCGTCGCCGACCCCGTGGGCGGCGAGCGCGGGGCGCAGCGGACCGAGGTCGGCGTAGAGGTGGCGGCCGGCCTGGGGCGGCCTGGCCAGCGCGCCCGCGGCGACCACCGCGGCGTACAGGGCGGCGGCCACGCGCGCGTGCAGGCGCACCGTGGCTCTCAGGCGCGCGGTGACGGGCTCGGGTTCGGCCAGGGCGTAGGCGGCAGCGGCGGCGACGGGTTCGGCGAGGCGGGCGTCCAGCGCGGTGAGGATGTCGAGCACGCGCGCGTGGAGGGCGTCGCCGGTGGCGCCGGCCGGGAAGCGGGCGATCGCGGCGGGCCACCCGCCCGGCAGGAAGGCACCGGCGAGGTCGGTGACGACGGTGACCCGTTCGGGCAGCATCTCGGCGGGGCTGAGCAGCACGGTGGCGTGCGGTGCGTGCACGGTGTCGCGCCAGGTCTCGTCGCTGACCAGGTGCAGGCCCTCGCCCGCGGCGGCCTCGACGGTCTCGTGCAGCACCTCCGGCGGTGCGACGGTGGCGGTCGGGTCGTCGGCGACGGACAGCACCAGCAGCCGCGGGTCGCCGCCCTCGGCGCGGACCCTGCGTACGGTCTCCAGCAGGGCGTAGGGGTCGGGTACGCCGCCGCACTCGGCCGGTGTCACGACGGGGAAGGCGGGTCTGCCGAGCAGCCGTGCGTACGGTGCCCACCAGGCCGCGCAGGGCCGGGGCACGAGGACGTCGCCGCCCAGCGCGGCGGTCAGGGAGAGCAGCAGGGCGGGGGCGCCGGGCGCGGCGGCCACCCGGTCGGGCCTGGTGGCGAGCCCGCGTCGCAGCCAGTAGCCGGCCGCCGCGTCCAGGAGCGCCCTACCGCCGCCGACGGGGCGGTCCGGGCGGCGTCCCGCGGCGGCGGCGAGCGCGGCGGACAGTTCGGGGAGCAGCGGCAGCCCGTCGTCCGGCAGGGCGGACGGCCCGTAGCGGACGGGTCCGTGGCCTTCGGGGGCCGTCCGCCGCATGGGTACCTCCGCGCAGTTCCTGGTGCCGTGCCGTGCCGTCGCCGAGCCGTTCGGGGACGGGCGCCCTGCGCCGGGCCCGACGCGGGTCCGTCCGCGCCGGCGCCCCGGGGCGGTCGGTCGCCCGCTTCCGCCGATCGTGCGGTGGGCCCCGCGGTCGGTGCGGCGGCGCCGGTCGCCACCGGGGTCCCGGCGTGCGGGTACCCCGGCCGGCGGTGTTCCATGACCGCCGGGCCGGGTCGCCGGGGGCGCGGGTGGCCACGGCCGCGGACCCATGCGCTGTCCCGGGCCCGGTCAGCCGTCCGCTCTCCTGTGCCGCCACATCCGGTGCGCGGCGCCGCAGAGCGCGAGGGCGATGAGGGCGCCGCCGCCGATCAGTGCGGGCAGGGACGCGGTGAGGGAGCCGCCGGTGCCGGCCTGCACGCCGTGCTCGGCGGCCGTACCCGGGCAGTCCCCGCCGCCCGCCCTGTCTCCCGCTGCGCCACCCGCTCCCGCTGCGCCACCCGCACGGTCGCCGCAGGCGGAGCCGGAGTCGTGGGTGGCCGGGTCGCGGGGGGCCGAGTCGCGAGCGGCGGGGTCGCGGGTGGCCGGACCGCGCGTGGCCTCGCCCGGGGCGGGCGTGCGCGCCGGCGAGGCGTGCGTCGCCTGGTCGCGGCCGGAGGCGGCCGAGGGGGTGTCGCGAGAGGGCCCGGAGGAGGACCCGCGGGTGGGATCGTACGAGGAGATACCGCCGGCGGGGCGGTCCTGGAGGAGGGCCGGGGAGGAGGCACCGACGGCCGGGTCGTGGGCGAGCGCGTCCTGCAGCAGGGGGTCCTCGGCGGGGTCGAGGAGTACGTCGCCGCCTGGGCCGGAGGCGCGTGGCGCCGGGCCGGGGAGGGCGGGCCCGGCGGGTGCGTCACCCGGGGCGGGGTCGGCGGGAAACCCGGGGAGGCCGTCGCCGGGTACCGGGCCCGGTCCCGGTTCCGCCGCGCCGGGGCCCCGTCGCTCCGTGGCACGGACGGCGCCGTCCGCGCGCATCTTGCCCTCGGGACCTGCGGTCGGGAGCCGCCCGAGGGCGTCGGCGAGGGGGCCGGCGAGCGTCGCGGGGCGGTCCGCCGCCGGGGCGGCCGCGACGGCCGACGCGCCGGAGCCCGCTATGAGGCCGGCCAGGGCGACGGCGGACAGGGCGCGGGGGGCGGCGGTACGGCGCATGGGCGGGACTCCTCGGACCGGCGGACGGACGGCGGACGGCACATCGCGCGTGCCTTCCCCGCCATCACAGCCCCCGCGGTCACGGGCCGCGCGCGGCCGAGCCCCATTCGCGGGAAACCGGGGGCCTATCGGGTGACGGCCGGCCGCCCCCGCAGCCACTCCCCCTCCCGGCCCCGCACCCGCCCGAGCGATCCCGCCGCCGTCGCGCCACCGCCCGGGCAGTCGCCGTACGACCGCACCCGCCGGCCCGCACGGACCACCGCCCCGCGGCAGCCGTGGCGCACGCGCCCGAAGCCGTGCTCGAAGCCGGCCGGGCGCCGCACCGGTGTCCGAGTGGAGCAGGGGCCTCATCCGGCGCGGAAAGGCAGTGTCGGTCGCGCGTGCACGGGTACGCGGCAGCCACCCCCGACGATCTGGAGGGAGACATGCAGCGAGGCAGTGACCGGCTGAGTGTCCACCGTGACGACGAGATGAAGCACGAACTGCAGGGACTGCTCCGGTCCGGCCATCCCACGCGGAGCGAGGAGTGGCACGACCCGGAGCCGACCGCCGAGGACGACCCGGAGGTCTGGGGCGGACCGGTGGCCCCGGGCGGTTCCCGGGCCTCCCTGGAGACCGTGCGCCTTGAGCTGGCCAGGATCCTGGGCCGCAGCGCCTTCCCGGCGGGCCCGGCCGAACTGGCCCGCGTGCTGCGCCGCAAGAACGCCCCCGACGCGCTGACCGACGCGCTGGAGCGGTTGCCGCGCAAGGCGCAGTACGCCAACGTCCAGGAACTGGCCAAGGAACTGACCCACACCGAACGGCCCGCCCGCGAGGACCGCGCGTAGGCCCGGGCCGGGCTGACGCGCGCCGGGGGCACCCCCGGCCGACCGCGAACCGCCCTGCCCACGGGCGAGGGCGACGAAAGGACTCCGAACCATCATGCGCATCGCTTTTCTGACCGCACCCGAGGGCGTGGAGCAGGTCGAGCTGACCGAGCCCTGGAAGGCGGTGAAGGACGCCGGGCACGAACCCGTGCTGGTGTCCACGGCGCCGGGCGAGATCCAGGCGTTCGACCACCTGGACAAGGCGGACACGTTCCCGGTCGACGAGGTCGTCGGGAACACCACGGCCGAATCCTTCGGCGCGCTGGTCCTGCCGGGTGGCGTGGCCAACCCGGACTTCCTGCGCACGGACGAGAAGGCCGTGGCGTTCGTGAAGGGCTTCTTCGAGCAGGGCCGCCCCGTCGCGGCGATCTGCCACGCGCCGTGGACCCTGGTCGAGGCCGACGTCCTGCGCGACCGTGTGCTGACGTCCTGGCCGAGCCTGCGCACGGACATCCGCAACGCGGGCGGCACCTGGGTCGACGAGCAGGTGAAGGTGTGCGGGAACGGCCCGAACACGCTGGTCACCAGCCGCAAGCCGGACGACCTGAAGGCGTTCTGCGAGGCGTTCCTCGACGTGTTCGGACAGCGGACCGGCTGAGCGCGCCGCCACGCCGCCACGCCGCACACGTGCCCGCCGGCCCCCGCAGGAAGCGGGCCGGCGGGCACGACGACGTCACGGGCACGACGACGTGTGGAACCGGATGCGGGGCGGAGCCCGGCCGAGCGGCGTGCGGCGGAGCGCGCCGTGCGGCGGGGCGCGGCTCAGGTGCCCGGTGTCGCCGGCCCCCCGCCGCAGCGCTCCCTGGCGCCTTCCCGGGTCCGGCCGGCGGCGACCGGGCGCCGCGGATTGCGGCGCAGGTACTCGCCCTCCAACTGGGCCATGCGGTCGTTGTGCACCCGCAGCGCGTCGTTGGAGCCGTACAGCAGGGTGTCGTGGCGGGTGCGGTGGATGGTCTCCAGCTCCTTCATGAGCTGCTGATCGTCCAGACGGCCCGGGTCGACTCCGGTCATGGTGGTGCCCCGCTCGTCGTGTTCGTCCATGTCCTCCGGGTACCCGCCCGGCGTGCACTGCCACCGAACGGCACCCGGGAGGGAGCCATGGATCTCGCGTTTCTGCATCCACTGTACGAACACCCGGGTCCCTGGGCCTCCGTGTACGTGGACACCTCCCGGCCCGCGCAGGACACCGCCCGCGAGCTGCACCTGACGGCCCGGGCAATGGCGCGGGAGCTGGCGCAGCGGGGCGCCGACGAGGCGACCTGCCGCGCCGTCCGGGACGCGATCGAGGAGCTGCGGCACTCCCCCGACCCGCACGGGCGGGCCTTCTTCGCGCGGGGCGGGGCGGTCGTCCTCGACCCGCGCCTGGCGCGTCCGCCGCAGGGCGGCAGCCGGGCCGAGTGGGGTCCGCTGCCGCGGGTGGGGCCGCTGCTGGACCTGGCGGGCGAGGACCCGGTCGCGATCGTGGCCTATGTCGACCGCAAGGGTGCCGACTTCGAGCTGCGCAGCGCGCTGGGGCGTCGGGAGGCGGGCGCGGTGGTGGGCCGGCAGTGGCCCGTCCACGGCGCCGGCGGCGCCGACTGGTCGGAGCGGCACTTCCAGTTGAAGGTGGAGAACACCTGGGAGCACAACGCCGCCGAGATCGCGGACGCCCTCAGCGTCTGCCAGGAGGAGACGCGGGCCGATCTGCTGATCATGGTCGGTGACCAGCGGGAGCGGCACGAGGTGCGCGGACGGCTGCCCCGGCGGTTGCACGAGCGTGTGGTGGAGGCCACGCACGGCTTCGGCAGCAGGCTGCTGGACGAGGACGTGGAACAGCTGCGCGCCGAGCACGTGCGCGACCGGATCGACGAGGAGCTGGGCCGCTTCCGGGCCGCCCGCTCCCCCGACGAGGAGGGCCGGTCCGGCGCCGTGGAGGGCGTGCCCGCGCTGGTCGAGGCGGCCCGCGAACACGTTCTGGAGGAGCTGCTGATCCGGCCCGAGGCGGCGGACGCCCACCGTGAGGTGTGGATCGGCGAGGACCCGGACCAGCTGGCCGCGCGCCGTACGGAGCTGAAGGCGCTCGGCGAGCGGCACTCCTGGTCGACGCGGGCCGACGACGCACTGATCCGCTCCGCGGTCGCCACGGACGCCGCCGCCCTGTCGCTGGCCCCGGTGGCGCCCCTGACGGAGGACGACGCGCCGACCGGGGGGCTGGGGGCGATCCTGCGCCGCCGGTGAGCGCAGCGTCCGGTGACGCGCGCCGTCGAGCGCTCCGGCGCTACCGTGCCCGTTCCACCCGGCGTTCGTCCCATACCGGCTCGGGGGTCTCGCGGACCCGGCCGTCGCTGCCGAAGACCAGGTAGCGGTCGAAGGAGCGGGCGAACCAGCGGTCGTGGGTGACGGCGAGGACCGTGCCCTCGTAGGCTTCGAGGCCTTCCTGGAGGGCCTCGGCGGACTCCAGGTCGAGGTTGTCGGTGGGCTCGTCCAGGAACAGGGCGGTGACGCCCGCCAGTTCGAGCAGCAGGATCTGGAAGCGGGCCTGCTGGCCGCCGGAGAGCCGGTCGAAGGACTGTTCGGCCTGCCCGGTCAGCTCGTAGCGGCGCAGCCGGGACATGGCGGCGCCCCGGTCCTGCGCGTGCTGTGCCCACAGGATGTCCAGGAGGGTGCGGCCCTCCAGCTCCGGGTGGGCGTGGGTCTGGGCGAAGTGGCCGGGCACGACGCGGGCGCCGAGCTTCCACGCGCCCGTGTGCGCCACGTCCCCGCCGGCCAGCAGGCGCAGGAAGTGCGACTTGCCGGAGCCGTTGGAGCCCAGCACGGCGACCCGTTCGCCGTAGAAGACCTCCAGGTCGAACGGTTTCATCAGGCCGGTCAGCTCCAGGCCCTGGCAGGTGACGGCCCGGACGCCGGTGCGGCCGCCGCGCAGCCGCATCCGGATGTCCTGCTCGCGCGGCGGCTCGGGCGGCGGGCCGGCCTCCTCGAACTTGCGCAGCCGGGTCTGGGCGGCCTGGTAGCGGGAGGCCAGTTCATGGCTGACGGTGGCGGCCTGCCGCAGGTTCAGCACCAGCTTCTTGAGCTGGGCGTGCTTCTCGTCCCAGCGTCTGCGCAGCTCCTCGAAGCGCGCGAAACGCTCGCGCCGGGCCTCGTGGTAGGTGGCGAAGCCGCCGCCGTGCACCCAGGCGTCGGCGCCGGCCGGGCCGGGTTCGACGGAGACGATCTTCTGGGCGGCGCGGGCGAGCAGTTCGCGGTCGTGGGAGACGAACAGGACCGTCTTGCGGGTCTCCCCGAGCCGTTCCTCCAGCCAGCGCTTGCCCGGCACGTCGAGGTAGTTGTCGGGCTCGTCCAGCAGCAGGACCTCGTCGGTGCCGCGCAGCAGCGCCTCCAGGACCAGTCGCTTCTGCTCGCCGCCCGACAGGGTCCGCACCTGCCGCCACTGCGCCTTCTCGTAGGGCACGCCGAGCGCGGCCGTGGTGCACATGTCCCACAGCGTCTCGGCCTCGTAGCCGCGGGCCTCGGCCCAGTCGGCGAGCGCCTGGGCGTAGCGCAGCTGGGCGGCCTCGTCGTCGACGGTCATGAGGGCGTGCTCGGCCGCGTCGACGGCGCGCGCGGCCTGCCGGATGCGCGGCGGGGCGACCGACACGAGCAGGTCGCGCACGGTCGTCTCGTCCCGTACGGAACCCACGAACTGCCGCATCACGCCGAGGCCGCCGCTGACGGTGACGGCACCGCCGTGCGGTTTCAGCTCGCCGGAGATCAGGCGCAGCAGGGTCGTCTTGCCCGCTCCGTTGGGCCCGACGAGGGCCACGACGGCGCCCTCGCCCACCCGGAAGGAGACGTCGCCGAGCAGCGCCCTCCCGTCGGGCAGGTAGTACTCCAGGTGCGCCGCTTCCAGATGTCCCATGGTCAGGCATTCTGCTGGCGGTCTCACGACGGCGGCAAACCCTTATCCCCTGTCACCCGTCCCGGCGCCTCGCCCGCCCCCGTGCCCCGCCGCCCCCACGTCCCAGCCCCGTCCCCGCGGCGGGCGCTCACGCGCCGTCGCTCATCCCGCCTCGACGGCCCGTCCCGCCGGGCCGCCCTCGCGCGCTGGGGTCACGACGGCGCCCGCCCACGTCAGCGCCTTCCAGCCGTCGTCGGGCATACCCTCGAGGATCACCACGCCGGTGTTCCGCAGCGGGTGGGCGGCGGCGAAGTCCGCGTCGAGGTTGTGGGCGCGCACCGCGGTCCACAGGCGGATGGCCGCGCCGTGGCTGACCATGGCGACGCTCCGGGCACCGCTGCCCGCGGCCTCGGCGACGACGGCGTCGTACCGGGCCAGTGCCTCGGTGCCGCTCTCGCCGCCCGGCCCCGGCATCCGCAGGTCGCGGGCGCCGTCGGCCCAGGCCAGGACCGTACGCATGTAGCGCCGGCCGCGTTCGGTGCCGCCTGGTTCCCCCTCCAGGTCCCCGGCGGCCAGTTCGCGGATGCCGTCGCGGACGGTCACGTCGAGTCCGCGGGCGGCGGCCAGCGGGGCCGCGGTGAGCTGGGTGCGGACGAGGGTGGAGGCGTAGAGGGCGTCGATGTCCTCGTCGGCGAGTGCCTCGGGCAGCGCGGCGGCCTGCCGGGCGCCGAGTTCGGTCAGGCCTGGCCCCGGGGCGGCGGTGTCCAGCAGGGAGGCGACGTTGGACGGGGTCTCGCCGTGGCGGACGAGGATCAGGCGCATAGGACGTTCCCAGGTGGCTCAGGTGCGGTGTGCCGTGCGCGCACGGCCGCGTACAACCCGCGCACAAGAAACGGCCGCTTCAGGGTAACGGTGCCTGTATGAGCCCTGACGTCGACCTCACCACCCCGGACCACACACCGGGCAACGGTGGCCGCGCCGCCCTGACCCGCCTGCTCGCCGCGGACGCGTGGCTGTTCCGGACGGCGGCCGGACGCCGCTGGCCCGGCGCCGAGCCGGTCCTGCCGCGGCTGAGCCGCAGCGCCAACCACGGTGTGCTGTGGTTCGCTACGGCGGCGGCGGTCGCGGCGACCCGCACGCCGCGCGCCCGCCGCGCCGCCGTGCGGGGCCTGGCCTCGCTGGGTCTGGCCTCGCTGACCGTCAACACGCTCGGCAAGTGGTCGGTGCGCCGCCCGCGGCCCGCCCTGGACCCGGTGCCGCTGGTGCGCCGGCTGGGGCGGCAGCCGATCACCACGTCCTTCCCATCCGGGCACGCCGCCTCCGCGGCCGCCTTCGCGACCGGTGTCGCGCTGGAGTCCCCGGGGTGGGGCGCGGCGGTGGCCCCGCTGGCCTTCTCGGTGGCGGCCTCCCGCGTCTACACCGGCGTCCACTTCCCGAGCGACGTGGTGGCGGGCGCGGCCCTCGGCGCGGGGGCCGCGTTCGCCGTACGGGCGCTGGTGCCGGCGCGGGCCCAGATCGTGCCGCCGGCCCGGCCGCGGGCCGACGTGCCGGCGCTGCCGGAGGGCGAGGGTCTGGTGCTCGTGGCCAACAACGCCTCCGGCACCGCGGAGCGGGCCCGCGCGCTGCGGGACACGCTGCCGAAGGCGGAGGTCGTCGAGTGCGCACCGGACGAGGTCCCGGCCGCGCTGGAGGAGGCCGCCGGCCGGGCCCGGGTGCTCGGCGTGTGCGGCGGCGACGGCACGGTGAACGCGGCCGCCGAGGTCGCCCTGCGCCACGGCCTGCCGCTGGCCGTGCTGCCCGGGGGCACGCTCAACCACTTCGCGTACGACCTGGGGGTGGAGGACGCCCGGGACCTGGGCCGGGCCCTGGAGCAGGGGCACGGCGTACGGGTGGACGTGGGCCGTTTCAGCTCCGCGCGCGGGCAGGGCGTCTTCCTGAACACCTTCAGCCTCGGCGTGTACCCGGAGCTGGTGCGCGAGCGCGAGCGCTGGACGGAGCGGATCGGCGGCTGGCCGGCCGGGGTGCTGGCGGCGGTGCGGGTCCTGCGCGCGGACCGTCATCCGGTGGAGGCTGAGGTGCAGGGCCGCCGCCGCCCGCTGTGGCTGCTGTTCGCCGGCAACGGCACGTACCACCGCATGGGGCTCGCGCCGGGCCGCCGAATGGACCTGGCCGACGGGATGCTCGACGTCCGGGTGGTGCACGGGGGCCGCAGGCCGGCCCTGCGCCTGCTGTCGGCCGCGTTCGCGGGCCCGCTGACCCGCTCCCCCGCCCATGCGGCCGTCCAGCTGCCCCGGCTGCGCCTGAACGGCCTGGCACCGGGCACGCTCCTCGCCTACGACGGTGAGGTCACGGAGGTCGAGGGCGAGGTGCGGCTGGAGAAGCTGCCCGGGGCCCTGACGGTGTACCGGCCGCTGCCGGACGCGTGAGCCGACCCGGTCACCACTCCGCCGCCTGACATACCGTCAGTCCACATGGCAATACAGCGATCTCATCATTCGGCATACGCGCGTACCGTGATCCGTACCGCCCCGGGGCCGTGCGGCCCCACGGGGGCAGGGGACGAGAAGGGGTACCGCCATGCCGAAACCGCAGGAGAAGGCCGTCTACACGCACGGGCACCACGAGTCCGTGCTGCGTTCGCACACCTGGCGCACCGCCGCCAACTCGGCGGCCTACCTGCTCGGCTCGCTCAAGCCCCACATGAAGATCCTGGACATCGGCTGCGGGCCCGGCACCATCACCGCCGACCTGGCGGAACTCGTGCCGGACGGGCACGTCACCGGCGTCGACCGGGCGCCGGGCGTGCTGGAGCAGGCCCGCGCCACGGCGGCCGGGCGGGGACTGGACAACGTCGACTTCGCGGTGGCCGACGTGCACGCGCTGGACTACCCGGACGACACGTTCTGCGTGGTCCACGCCCACCAGGTGCTCCAGCACGTCGGCGACCCCGTGCGGGCCCTGCGCGAGATGCGGCGGGTGACGAAGCCCGGCGGGTTCGTCGCGGTCAGGGACGCCGACTACGCGGCGATGACCTGGTACCCGCAGGTGCCGGGGCTGGACGACTGGCTGGAGCTGTACCGGCGGGTGGCCCGGGCCAACGGCGGCGAGCCGGACGCCGGGCGCCGGCTGCGCTCCTGGGCGCTGCGGGCCGGCTTCACGCTCAGCGCCGTCACGGCCGGCTCCAGCACCTGGACGTACACCACCGCCCAGGAGCGCGCGTGGTGGAGCGGGCTGTGGGCCGACCGCACGCTGGCGTCCGCCTACGCCGAGCGGGCCACCGCGGGCGGCCACGCCACCGAGGAGCGGCTGCGGGCCGTCTCCGGGGCGTGGCGCGAGTGGGGCGAGCGGGAGGACGGCTGGTTCGCGGTCCTGCACGGCGAGATCCTGTGCCGCAAGGAGCTGGCCGACGAGCATGCCTGATTCCCGATTTCCGGGAAACCCGGCAAGCAGGAGGTCACGATGGTTCCCATTCTGCTCGTTCTGCTTCTCGCGATCGTCCTCTTCGGGATCGGCTTCGCCGTGAAGGTCCTGTGGTGGATAGCACTGGCAGTACTCGTCATCTGGCTGCTCGGCTTCCTGGTCCGCGGAACGTCCGCGTCCGGTGGCCGGGGCCGCTGGTACAGGTGGTAAAGGGAAAACCGGCAGTCAAGGGGAATGAGGACAAGGGTTTTCCTCATTCCCGGGGAAGCAGCGGTCCCAGCGGCCCGAGGTCCAGATTCAGGTCCTCGGGCCGCAGGCCGTAGCGGTCGCGCAGCTCCGCCATGCGGTCCTCCAGGAGCATCAGCGTCAGGCCGATCCGTTCCTCCTGCTCCTCGGTGAGGTCGCCCACGTCGAAGCGGCGCAGCGCCTGCCGCTCCATGAGCTGGCGCAGCAGTTCGACCACCGTGAGGACGAGCTTCACAAGGTCGCGCTCCACCGTGTCGGGTTCGAGTTCGAGACGCTTGCGCGCGGTCACGAGGGCTCCTTGAGGATCTCGAAAGGCGAGGGCACTTGTGCGTTCACCGAGCTGATCAGCGCGTTCAGGTCGATGCGGACGAGGTCGACGTCGGCGATGCGCAGGGTGAGGTCGCCCGTGATCACGACCCCGCCGGCCAGCAGCCGGTCGAGCAGGTCGACCAGGGCGACCTCACGCCGTTCGACGACCGTCATGTCCGCTCCTTCGACGACGGCGGTACGGCTGTGCCCCCCGCGCTTTCCTCTCCGCCTTCCTCCGCGCCGCCTGGGCTTTCCTCCGGGTTCTCCCCGGCGAAGGAGTACGCCGCCCAGGGCCCCGTGAGTTCCACGCGCAGCCCCGGTGCGTCGTCCTTGGTGCGGTCCACCAGTTCCACGAACTCCTCTGAATGGGCGCGCGGCACCAGATAGGCCGCGTTGAGTACGTTGCGCCCGGTGGCACCGGAGAGCGCGGGGTTCTGCGGGGCGTGCAGCCGGGACTCCTCGGCGAACGCCGAGAGTCTCGCGTGCAGCCGGGACGCGAACGTCTCGGCACGCTCCCACAGGTCCTCGTGCGCGCGGGTCTGCAGGCGGCGCCGGCGCAGGTAGTCACGGCCGGACGCGGGCTTCTGCGCCGGCCCGGAGGCCGCCGCCTCCTCGGACCGCTCGGGCTCCAGATACACCTTGACGCCCCACTCCACCCGGCCCTGGAGGCGCTCCAGGGCCCGGCGGAAGTGCTCCTCGCGGGACTCGATCATCGCGCGCACCCCGCTGTCGTCCCGGAAGACGGTGGCCAGCCGGAGCGGCAGCGGGGTCGTGACGACGGTGAGGGCGTCGATGACGCCCTGATGGGCACGGGCGGTCGCGGCGAGCCAGTCCAGGTCCTCCAGCCGGGCGCGCAGCGCCTCCTCGGAGAAGTCACGCTCCGGTACCTCGCTGACGACGGCGACCAGGCCGTGGTGGGCCAGCGGTTTGGCCGGGGCGCCCGCGACGCCGGTCAGCTGCACCTGCAAGGGTGCCCCGAGGGGGCGGCAGACGGCGTAGACGTACCGCAGTCCGGTCATGGTGCCTCCTTCGGGGCCGTACGGTCCGCACGGTCGGTACGGTCGCTGCGGCCTGTGGTGCCCGCGCTCGTGCCCCGGCCCTGCTCCAGCTCCTCCAACCGGGCCAGCCGCTCCCGCAACTCGGCGTTCTCCCGCGCGAGTTCGTCACGGCGTGCCCGGGAGGAGAGGGCGGGGTCGCTCTCCCACCAGTCGATGCCCATCTCCTTGGCCTTGTCGACCGAGGCGACGACGAGCCGGAGCTTGATCGTGAGCAGTTCGATGTCGAGCAGGTTGATCCGGATGTCACCGGCGATGACGACGCCCTTGTCGAGCACCCGCTCCAGGATGTCGGCGAGATTGGATCCACTGCTCGGGCCGTACGGATCCGGCAGCCTGCTCGGCATCGTCATCGACGGCTCCCGCCCTCGGCGTACTCGTACTCGGCCTCGTCCTCGTCGTCCTCGGGCTCCTCGTCGTCCTCGTACTCGCCCTCCTCGTCGTAGGGCTCGTCCTCGTCCTCTTCCTCGGCCTCCTCGCCGTTCCCGTCCTCGTCGTCGTCCTCGTACTCGTCCTCCGCCTCCTCGCCGTTCTCCTCCTCGTCGCCGTCCTCGTCCTCGTACTCGTCCTCCGGCTCCTCGCCGCCGTTCTCCTCTTCCTCTTCCTCCGCGACCGCGTCCTCGTGGCTGCGGACGACCTCGCCCTCGCGGATCTCGCCGCGCCAGCCCTCGTCCGCCTCGCCCTTGAGAGTGATGAAACGGGCGAAGTTCTTCAGGTCGAGCCGGACCCGGCGGCCCTGCGACCGCCAGATGTTGCCGGTCTTCTCGAACAGGCCACTGGGGTAGTACTCGATGACGAGCAGGACGCGGGTGAGGTCGTCGTCCAGGCGGTGGAAGGACACGACGCCCTTCGTGGTGCCCTTGGCGCCCTCCGAGGTCCACTGGATGCGGTAGTCGGCGATCTGTTCGGTGGTGTGGGCCTTCCAGCTGCGGCTGGACCAGAAGATCTTCGCCTGCCAGTCGGAGTGGGTGTCGTCGGCGCGGCTCGCGCTCTTGACCCCCTTGGCGAAGGTGCTGAAGTCCTGGAACCGGGTCCACTGGTCGTAGGCCGTGCGCCGGGAGACGCCGACGTCGATGGACTCGATGATGACGGTGGGCTTGTTGCCGCCGCCGCTCTTGCGGGAGCCCTTGCCACCGCCGCCGAGGCCCTTGAACGCACCCATCACCTTGTCCTTGGCGTGCGAGGCGCCGACCTCCAGCGCGGAGCGCACCGGCCCCTTGCCCTCGGCCAGCTTCCGGCCGCCTTCGAGGGCCAGTTTCGCGAAGCCCGGGCTGTTGCCCTCGGCGATGTCGTTGAGCTTCCCGGTGGTCTCGCCGAGCTTGCGGCCGAAACCGGCGAGCAGCCGCTCGGCCTGGGCGGAGAGATACTCCTGCGCCTCCTCCTTGAGCCGGTCGGCGGCCTCGCTGTGGGCCAGGTCGCTCAACGGACTGCTCTTGGCCGCTTTGCCCGCCGTCCTGCCCGCGGCGGAGGTCACGGATCCCAGGGCCTCGGTCATCGGTCACCGCCACCCTTCGCCGTCCCGTGGGCCGGCGTCGTCTTCCTGGCCGCCGTCTTCTTGGCGGCTGTCTTCTTGACCGCCGTCTTGCCGGCGGGAGCCTTCTTCGCCGCCTTCCTGGCCGGCGCGCCGGGCTGTGCCTTCTTCACGGCCTTCCGGGCGCCGTGCTCGGCGGTCTTCTTCGCTGGCGCCTTCCCCGCGGCCGCCTTCTTGGCGGGCCTCCTGCCGGGGGGTGCCTTGCGCTCCGTCCGCCCGCGGTCGGACCCGCGGCCCTCACCGGACCTGGAACCCTTGTCCGCGGAACGGGAGCTCTTGTCCCCGTCCGCGGAACGGGAGCCCCTGTCCCCGGCCCCGGAGCCCTCGTCGGCCTCGCGGCCCTCCCGGTCCTCGTACTCGTCCTCGCCCTGGTCCTCGTCCTCCTCCTCGTACCGGTCCTCCTCGTCGGAGCCCTTACGGGAACCGTCCTCGGACTCCGGCCGGCCACCGTCCCCGGCGTCCCGGCCGCCGCCCTGGGGCACGACGCCGGACAGTTCGTCGCGGACCTGCGAGGTGCGCGAGTGCAGCCGGTCGGCGAGCGCGGTCATCTGCCGCTCGACCATCGCCCCGGAGGCCGCCTTGCCGACGCCCCGCAGGTCCTGGCGCAGCTGGTCCCCTATCTCCTTGAACTGAGGGTTGTCCTTCAGCTGCTGGTTGAGCAGGTCGGCGATCGCGCGCGGCCCGAGGTTCAGTTTCTTTCCCGCGACCATGCTGCCGACGGCGAGGGCGAATTTCGCCTTCTTCGTGCGTCCCAGCAGATAGCCGGCCCCTATCGCGAGGCCGAGTCCCATCCGATTCATCGTGCTGTCCCCTCACCCGTCCCCGCGCCGCCGTGCATGCCGGTCTCCAGCCGGTCCAAAAGCGCGTCCTCCTCGCGGTCGAACTCCTCCTCGGTGATCTCTCCCGCCTCCAGACGCTCCTCCAGCCGTGCGAGTTCGGCCCGTACGGTGGCCGGGTCGTAGTAGATGCGCTCCGCCTCGCGCAGCACCTGTCTGATCGCCCAGGCGCTGCCGCGCGCCGGTGCGAACGGCAGCAGCAGCACCTCCGAGATCAGTCCCATGGCCTCACTCCGCTCCCGCGTCCACTCCCGCCGCGCTGCCCGCGGGCTCGGCCGGGCCGGGCTCGACGAAGCTGTAGGGCGGCAACGGGCCGTTGACGCGCAGTTCGAGATGCGGCATGTCCTTGCGGACCTGCTCGACGGCTTCCAGGAACCCGGCCGCCTCGTCGCGGTCGACCAGGAAGGAGGCGTTGACCAGCCAGCCGGTGGACTCCGGGCCCGCGCTGACCGCCGCCGCCTGCGGTTCGACCGCCTGCACCACCAGGGCGCCGTCCTCGGCCTCCCGGGCCTTGACGGCTGCCGCGACCAGCTCGCCCAGCCTGATCTTGTCCTCGTAACTCCCGCCGCCCGCCTGGCGGTTTGCCTCTGCCTGGGCCCTGATGTCCGGGTTCTCGGACATCACACGGTGCAGGACGGCCTCTTCGACGTGGCTGCCCTTGACGTTGTACTCGACCTTGCCGTCCAGCGCCCGCAGGCGTTCCTTGTAGTGCTCGGCGCGCTCGGAGAGCACGCCGGTGACGGCGTCGTCGTCGGGGGCGAGGCTGCCGAACCGCATGGGCAGCACGCAGCCGGCCGCGCCGACCGCGCCGAGCACGTTCTGGTGGGCGAGCAGGTCCCTGCGCTTGGGGCGCAGCCCCTCGGGGGCGTCGCTGACCACGGCGGCCAGTTCGCCCGCCGTGAGGACGCGGAGCGGCAGGGGCGGATCCCCGACGCCGCCGAGTTCCTCGGGCAGGGCAGGGTGCGAGGTGGCGGTGATGCCGTAGACGTACGTGCTCACTCCTGCTCCTCCTTACGGCGCGCCGAGGCGGACTTGCGCGGCCGCGGCCGGGACTCGGACTCGCTCTCGGAGCGGGCCTGCTTGAAGGCGTCGGAGACGGTCTGGGCCGCGCCGGACAGCGCGCCCTTGGACTTGCCTCGCGCGCCGGACTCGGTGACCTCGCCGACGATCTCGGGCAGACCGGGGCTCTTGCGGGGACCGGCCTCCAGGTCGAGGCGGTTGCACGCCTCGGCGAAGCGCAGATAGGTGTCGACGCTGGCGACGACGACCCGCACGTCGATCTTCAGGATCTCGATACCGACCAGGGAGACCCTCACGAACGCGTCGATCACCAGGCCCCTGTCGAGGACGAGTTCCAGTACGTCGTAGAGACCGCTGCTGCCGCCTCCACCGCCGGATGTCTGTGCCGGGACAACGGTCATGCCGACCGTGCCTCCTTGTCTGTGTGTGGGTTGCGTGTCTGTGCGACTTCGGGTGCGCCGCGCGGCGGACGGCCTACCGGCCGCCGGACCTGTGTGCGTCGGCCCGGCCCCGTTCGTAGCGGCCCAGCCGCCGGTACCCGGCGAGCTGTCCCTCGGGGTCGAGTTCCACCAGGTAGCTCGCCATCAGGCTCATCGTGTCGGGCACGCGGGCGAGTTCGAGGACCTCGACCTCCAGCGACCAGCCGTCCTCGGTCCGCTCGAAACTCGTGACGGACTCGGGGGCCAGGCCGGTCAGCTCCGTGAACTGGGCGCGCGCCTCACGCAGCACCTCCATCGGCCGGGGCCGCCGCGCGGTCGCACGGTTGTCGCTGTTGCCGGGGTCGCTGTCGTTGTTGCCGTTATCGCCGTCGTAGTCGGTGTCGGTGTCGGTGTCGGATTCGGTGTCGGATTCGGTGTCGTAGTCGTTTTCGTAGTCGGTGTGGGTGTCGGTATCGCTGTGTGACTCTCGTGATTCGTGAGAGCTGCGGGATCTCTGAGACTTCTGTGAGCGGTGTGATTTCTGCGGCTTGCGTGATTCCTGCGGCTCTTCAGAGCTTTCTGTGTTCGCCATGGCCACCTCTTCCTCTCCGTGTGGCCGCAGGTGCGTTGGCCAAACCTCAACCACGCAGCGCGTCCAGCCGCCGCCGGGCCGGGCGCAGGGAGCGGCCCCGGCCGGGCACATCGGCCCACGGACGCTTCCGCGCCTGGTCGGCCGCGTCGGCGATGGACCAGCGCCGGGGGCCGAGGCGGGGGTCGTCCAGCTGGTCCCAGGAAAGGGGTACGGCCACGGGCGCGCCCGGCCTGGCCCGGACCGCGTAGGGCGCGACCGCGGTCTGGGCGTAGCCGTTGCGCTGCACGTCCAGGTAGAGGCGCTCGCCCCGGTCCTTCTTGCGGGCGGCCGTGGTGAACCGGTCTGGGTGGCGGGCGGCCAGCACGTCGGCGACGTCCCGGGCGAACTCGCGCACCGGGTCGAAGCCGAGCCGGCCGTCGAGGGGCACGATCACGTGCAGGCCGCGCGATCCGGTGGTCATGAGGGCCGAGGGCAGCGCCAGCTCGTCGAGCAGTTCGCCCAACAGCCGGGCCGCCGTGCGCACCGGCGCGAAGTCGTCTCCGGCCGGGTCGAGGTCGAAGACCATCCGGTCCGGCCGCTCGACGTCGGGCGTCCGCGACAGCCAGCGGTGCGGGGTCAGGCAGGCCTGGTCGGCGAGGAGGACGAGGGTGGCGGTGTCGTCACAGACGGTGTGCGTGACCGTGCCGCCCTCCTTGGCGACCTCCACGCGCGAGACCCAGTCCGGGTAGTGCTCCGGCGTGTTCTTCTGCATGAACACGGGGCCGTCCAGACCGTCCGGGCGGCGCTCCAGCATCAGGGGCCGGCCGCGCAGGTGCGGCAGCATGAAGGATGCGACGGAGCGGTAGTAGTCCACCAGGTCGCCCTTGGTGTACTCCTCGTCGTGGGTGGAGGGGAAGAGGACCTTGTCCGGCCGGTGCACCTGGACGGTGCGCCGGCCGGCCCGTACCGTGCGCGTATCGCCGCTCACGGCACCACCGCCTCTTCCACCAGCAGCCGGGCGGAGGCGGCGATGGACTCCGCGTCGATGCCCGCGGCGTGCAGTTGCTCGGCGGGCGTGGCCGAGCCGGGCATGGTGCGGACGGCGAGCCGGACCAGGCGGGGCACCGGGCGCCCGTCGAGGAACGCGTCGAGGACCGCGTCGCCGATCCCGCCCTCCTCCCGGTGGTCCTCGACCGTGAGCAGACAGCCGGTCTCCTCGGCGGCCCGGCGCAGCGTGGCCCGGTCGACGGGCTTGACGGAGTACAGGTCGATCACCCGGACGTCGATGCCCTCCGCGCCGAGGGCGTCGGCGGCGGCCAGCGCCTCGTGCAGGGTGACGCCCGCGGCGACGATCGTCAGCCGGTCCCCGGTGGAGGAGCGCAGCACCTTGCTACCGCCGACGGAGAACTCCTCGTCGGGGCCGTAGAGCACCGGGCTCCCGCCGCGCGAGGTGCGCAGGTAGCGGATGCCGTCCAGCTCGGCCATGGCGGCGACGAGCTTCGCGGTCTGGTTGGCGTCGCACGGGTAGAGCACGGTCGAGCCGTGCACCGTCCGCATCATGGCCAGGTCCTCCAGGCCCATCTGGCTGGGCCCGTCCTGGCCGATCGACACGCCCGAGTGCGAGCCGTTGAGGTTGATCCCGGAGCCGCTGACGGAGGCCATGCGGACGAAGTCGTAGGCGCGGGTCAGGAACGCGGCGAAGGTGGACGCGTAGGGCACCCAGCCGCGCCGGGCCAGCCCGACGGCCGTCGCGACCATCTGCTGCTCGGCGATGTAGCACTCGAAGTAGCGCTCGGGGTGTTCCTCGGCGAAGAACTCCGAGCGCGTGGAGTCACCGACCTCGCCGTCCAGTGCCACCACGTCGGCCCGTGCGGTGCCGAGCGCGGCGAGGGCGCGGCCGTAGGCGTCACGGGTGGCGACCTCCTCCCCCTGTTCCCAGCGGGGCAGGTCGAGAGTGCTGTCCCCGACGGCGTGCAGCGAGCGCACGGACGGCGGCTCGTGCACGCGCACGCGCAGGTCGCGCAGGCCGCCCAGCTCCTCGATGGCCTCGTCGGCGTCCTTGAGCGGCTTGCCGTGCAGCCCCTCGCGGTCCTCGGTCGCCTTGACGCCCTTGCCCTTGAGGGTGCGGGCGATGATCGCGGTGGGCTGGCCCTTGGTGGAGGCCGCCTCGCCGTAGGCCCGGTCGATCGCTTCCACGTCGTGGCCGTCGATCTCGACCGTGTGCCAGTCGAAGGCGCGGAAGCGGCGGGCGTACGCGTCCAGGTCGTGGCCGTGCCGGGTGGGGCCGCGCTGGCCGAGCCGGTTGACGTCCACGATCACGGTCAGGTTGTCCAGGCGCTCGTACCCGGCGTGCTCGGCGGCCTCCCAGATCGAGCCCTCGGCCATCTCGCTGTCACCGCACAGCACCCACACCCGGTAGCCGGCGTGGTCCAGGCGCTTGCCCGCCAGCGCGATGCCGACGCCGATGGGCAGGCCCTGGCCGAGCGATCCCGTGGCCGTCTCGACCCAGGGCAGCCGCTGCGGCGTGGGGTGCCCTTCGAGGCGGCTGCCCAGTTCGCGGAAGGTGAGCAGTTCCTCGTCGTCCACGGCACCGGCCGCCTTGTACGCGGAGTACAGCAGCGGGGAGGCGTGTCCCTTGGAGAGGACGAAGCGGTCGTTGCCGGGGTGCTCGGGCCGGTCGAAGTCGTAGCGCAGGTGGTGGGCGAGGAGTACGGCCATCAGGTCGGCGGCGGACATGGACGACGTGGGGTGCCCGGATCCCGCCGCGGCGGCCGCCCGCACGCTGTCGACGCGCAACTGCTGTGCGAGGTCGACGAGTTCGGCGTGGTTCATGAGTCTCCCTCCGCTGGGATGTCGGCACGCTTGACCGGGCCGGGGGCGGGGTGGTGCTCGTGAGGTGGGGCGGGCTCCGGCCCCGGCCGGCTCTTCGCGGGCTCCGGGCCCGGCCGGCTCCTGGCGGCTTCGGGGGCGGGGCTGCTCGACGCGGTCTGCGTGCCGTCGCCCTCGTCCTCGCTTGCACCCGCGCGCGAGGGCCGCTCCGCGGGCTCCGCGCCCGCAAGCTGCATCTTCTCCGTGGTGTCGATGACGTCGGTGATGTCGGTGATCCTTTCGCTCTTCGGCTCGGCGGCCGATCCCGGTCCTGCTCCCGCGCGCGTACCGCCGTCCGCTTCCGCACCCGCCCGCTCCCGCGGCCCGCCCCCCACGCGCGCCAGCTCCGGTGACGCCGTGTCCAGGGGTACGGACCAGGACCGCACGAGCCCCAACTGGACTGCCTGGCGGGGCAGTACGCCGCTCAGCAGCCAGTCGGCCGCCACCCTGAGCCGGTTGCCGGGCATGGCGGCCAGGTGGTAGCCGCGGGTGACCGCGGCGGCCGGCGGCCCCGACAGCGGCACGCCCAGCGGGTTGGCGGCGGCCTGCGCGCCGCCGAGGTCCACGATGAACCCCAGGTCCCGGTGGCGGTAGGGGCGCCGCGCGCAGACCCCGAGCGAGGCGGCGACGTTGATCGCGGCGATCCGGCCGTGCCGCCACGCGTGCTGGGCGGTCATCGGGGTGAAGCCGCCGGGGTTGTACGCGTCGGGCACGGCCGCCGCGTCCCCGCAGGCGAACACCTCTGGCCGCCCCGGAACCTGGAGGTAGGGGTCCACGACGATCCGGCCGCGCTCCAGGGGCCGGCCGGTGCTCTCCACCAGCGGGTCGGGCCGTACGCCCACGCACCACACCAGGGTCCGGGTCGGTACGAACTCACCGTCGGTGAGCAGCACCCCTTCGTGCGTGGCCTCCTTCACGGAGGTGCCCATGCGCACGTCGACGCCGCGCCGTCGCAGCACCCGGTCCGCGGTGCGCGACAGCCGCTCGTCCAGCTCGGGCAGGACACGGGGCGCGACGTCCAGGAGCATCCAGCGGGGCCGCATGCCCTGGCGCAGCGGGTGCTCGCGCACCTGCGCGTCGGTGTACGTCTTCCCGTGCGCGGCGACCTCCGTTCCCGTGTAGCCCGCCCCCACCACGACGAAGGTGCAGCGGGCGGCGCAGCTGTCGCGGTCGCCGGCCACTGCGGCCAGCTCTATCTGCCGGGTGACGTGGTCGCGCAGGTACAGCGCCTCGGGCAGTCCGCGGAAGCCGTGCGCGTACTCGGCGACGCCGGGGATGGGCAGCAGCTTGTTGACACTGCCGACCGCCAGCACCAGCCGGTCGTAGGCCAGCGTGTCGCGGGCCCCCTCGGGGCCGGTGCAGGGCACGAGGCGCGCGTCGAGGTCGACGCGGTCGGCCTCGCCGAGGACCAGGCGGACGCCGGGCAGGCCCGCGGAGAGCGAGACGGCGACGCGGCGCGGTTCCAGGACGCCCGCGGCCACCTGCGGCAGCAGCGGCACGTACAGGAAGTAGTCGGTCGGGTTCAGCAGGGTGATGTCGGCCTTGTGGCGCGACATCCGGGAGAGGGTCCGGGCCGCGTGGTAACCGGCGAAACCGGCACCGACGATCACGATGCGGGGTCCACTCACGGTTCGCCTCCGGCGCTGTCGCGTGCCTGGTACGGAGCTCTCCGCGTCCCCCGGGCCCCGGCACCCAAACGTCGGCCCGGCTCCCGGACCGGCGCGGCACCGCCGGTTTCCGGCCCCGCCGCCGGGTACTCGGGCCGCGACCCCGTCCGCCCCGTCGTGGAGGTTCCCCCATGCCCGAGTACGGCTACTTCCTGTCCTGCGAGCAGTACGGCCCCGCGGAACTCGTCGAGCAGGCCAGAATGGCCGAACAGGCCGGTTTCGAGGCACTGTGGATCTCCGACCACTACCACCCGTGGAACGACGCGCAGGGCCAGAGCGCGTTCGTGTGGTCGGTGATCGGCGCGCTCTCCGAGGCGGTGTCCCTGCCCATCGAGACGGCCGTCACGTGTCCGACGGTGCGGATGCATCCGGCGGTGGTGGCGCAGGCCGCCGCGACCAGCGCGGTGATGACGGAGGGCAGGTTCCGGCTCGGGGTCGGCAGCGGGGAGGCGCTCAACGAGCACATCCTGGGCGACCGGTGGCCGCCGGCGCACGTGCGTCTGGAGATGCTGGAGGAGGCGATCCAGGTCATGCGCCGGCTGTTCACGGGCGAGGAGGTCGACCATCACGGCACGTACTACACGGTGGAGAACGCGCGTCTGTACACCGTCCCCGACGAGCCGGTGCCGATCGACGTCTCCGGGTTCGGTCCCAAGGCGACCTCGCTCGCGGCGCGGGTCGGCGACGGGTACATCACGATGATGCCGGACGAGGAGATGGTCACGCAGTACCGCAAGGGCGGCGGTGGGGCCAAGCTCGTCAGCGGCGGGACGAAGGTGTGCTTCGGCGCCGACCGCGAGGAGTGCGTCCGCACGGTGCACGAGCTGTGGTACAACGAGCAACTGCCCGGCGAGATGGGCCAGGTGCTGCCCACGCCCCGCCACTTCGAGCAGTTGGAGCCGCTGGTCACCGAGGACATGGTGCGGCAGAACGTGGTGTGCGGCGACGACGCGGACCAGCACGTGGCCACGTTGCGGGAGTTCGCCGACGCGGGCTTCGACCGGGTCTACGTCAACCAGATCGGTGCCGACCAGCGCGGCTTCTTCGACTTCTACCGCACGAAGGTGCTGCCGCAGCTGCCGCGGTGACCGGCCCGGGACCGGCGGGACCCGAGCAGGGCACCGGTCCCGCGCAGGGCACGTAAGACGGCGCCTACCCCGGCGAAGAGTGCCGGGGCGGGCGCCGTCGTACGTGTGGTGTGCGCGCGGGCCGTTCAGGACTCCTCGTCCCGTGGGCGCGGCACGGCGGGCGGGCTCTGCGGCATCGGCGGTACGGACGGCGCCGGCGGGCGTGCGGACGACCCGTGCGCGGACGGACCGTGCACGGACGGCCGGGCCGCGCGGCGCAGCGCGTACGCCGCCGCGCCCAGGACCGCCGCCGTGACCAGCGCGGCGGCCCAGCCGGGCAGCCCGATCGCGAGGGCCAGCCCGGCGGCGAGCGCGACGGCCGCGCCCGCGTACAGGGCGACGGCGCCCGACGCCGCGTACAGCAGGGCCGTACGGCGCTGCCTGCGGGTCTGCTCGCGCAGTTCGTCGCGCACCGTCTCGCGTGCCACCTGCGCCAGTTCGTCGACCAGGTGCTTGTCCAGATGCTCCAAGTGATCCAAGCGCTCCATGCCGGACGGGTACCCGCACAGGTGTGCGTATAACTGACTGTCGCTGCTCGTGCCCCAGCGGTACACCGCGGCACGCCCTGCTGATCACCGCGTACGATCTCCGTACGGCACTGCTCCCAACTAGGCTCGTGCGTATGGAGATTCTGGGAACCAGCCTGCGCGTCTGCGTCGACGACCTGGAGACCGCGGTCCCCTTCTACGAACGTCTCGCGGGCGCCGAAGCCCTTCAGTTCGAGCGCGGCGGGGTGAAGGTGGCGGCTGTCGGCTGCTTTCTGCTGATGAGCGGCCCCGAGGCCGAGTTGGAGGTGTTGCGCAAGGTGGCGGCGACCATCGCCGTGGCGGACGTCGACGAGGCCCACCGGGTGCTGACCGAACTGGGGGCCCGCGTCGTCGCGGGCCCGGTCGCGACACCGGCGGGCCGCAATCTGATCGCCGTGCACCCGGACGGGGCGGTGTACGAGTACGTGGACCGCCGCGGCTGACCGTCGCGCGACCCGCCGGGGCCCGCAGGCCCGCGCGGCCCCCACGACCGGCCGCCGGGCCGCCGCCGGCCTCGGCGCGACGCGGGCCGAACGAAGCTCTCAGCGCGACGCGGGCCGACCGCCGGACTCAGCGCGACGGGGGCCGCATCCGGAAGTCGTGACGCTGCGGCAGCGGGCCGCCGACGGCCCGCTCCCACACCCGGCCGATCCGCTCGTCGCCCTCCCTCAGGTCGGCGACCTCGAAGCCGCCCTCGAAGACGGCCCGGGCCCGGTCGCGGTGTCCCTCCGCGAGCAGCAGTTCCGCTTCGAGCAGCCGGAACCGGCCGCGCTCGCGGATCTCGGGGTGCAGCCGGTCCCACACGGAGCGCGCGCCCGCCGCCCGGCCCGCCCGCAGCAGCGCCTCGATCGCCTCCCGGCCGAGCGCGGCGGTGGCGGCACTCCACTGCTCGCCGTGGTCGCGCCGCTCGTGGCAGAGGTCGTCGAAGGCCTCGGCGTACCGGTCGGCGGCCCGCTCGTGGTGGCCGGACTCCTGATCGGCGACGGCCAGGCAGCGCAGCAACGGCCACAGCGACGGCGCGAGTCCGAGCGCCCGCTCCCAACTGCGCACGGCCTGCGCGCGGTCACCGGCGTGCCACTGGGCGACACCGAGGTGGTACTCGGCGAGCGGCGTGGCGGGCGCCGTCTCCAGCAGGTCGCGCCAGTGCGGAGCGACCAGTGTCTCCCCGGGCGGGTTCACCCGGCGCGGCTCGGGGAAGGTGCCGGTGCGCAGCAGTTCCCGCCAGGGTTCCTGCGGCGCGCCGAGCGTGGTCTCGGGAAATGGCGTGCCGGGCAGTTTCCAGCCGGCGCGCAGCACTTCGAGTGCGCCCCAGCCGGACCCGGTGGCCAGGATCTCGGCGGGTTCCGCGTCGGCGTACGGCTGCCAGGCTGCGTAGGCGGCCTCGACGTCCGCGCGTGGCAGGACGGTCTCCAGCCGCTCCTCGGTGCGCCGTACGGCGGTGCCCCACTCCCCCGCCGGGGGCGGCGCGTCGAGCGGGCCGTAGGACTCCAGCCACGCCACCTCGCTCTCCGCCTCCAGCCGTACGTGCTCCAGTTGGGTGCGGGCGAGTCCGGCCTGGATCTCGCAGTAGCCGCCGGTGCCGGGCTCGGTGAGCCACTGCTGCCAGCGGCGTCCGCCCGGGCCGGAGCCCCAGACGAACAGCTTGCGGCCGCGCAGCACGTCGGTGGAGGTCTGTACGAGTCCGGTGCCGTCCTCGTCGAGGGCGGCGATCCAGCGGCGCCGGTCCGCGGGCACCTCGTAGAAGTAGTCGGCGGCGTACGTGCTGTTGAGGGGGTAGGTGCGGTCGGTCCCCTCGTGCACGGGGACCGGGACCCGGGTCAGGCGGCGGTCGTAGCCGAAGTGCCAGGCTTCCTCGGCGGGGGCGAGCACCCGGCGTTCCTCGGGGACGGCGATGTTGGACCACCAGTAGGTGGGGACGGGCCGCTCGTGCGGGTTGCGGACGCGGACGCCGACGTGCAGGAAGTCGGAGCCCTCCGGCAGCCACAGGTCCACCTGGAAGGGCAGGTCGCGCAAGCGTTCCCACTCCCACAGGCGCAGCATGACGCCGCCGTCCGGGGCTGGGACGCGGGCGGCATGCAGGGGCGAGCAGGAGAGGGCGGTGTGGCCGGTGGCGCCGATGTTCCATTCGATGCCGCCCGAGAACCAGGCGCCGTTGAGGGCGAAGTCGGCAGGCTGGAACACCGGGTTGCGGTAGAGGAGTTCGCGGCCGGTGCTCTTGTGGACGAGGGAGGCGATCCGGCCGCCGAGGCCGGGGAGCACGGTGGCGCGCAGCCGGTCGTTCTCCAGGACGAGGGCGTCGATCCCGGCGGGTCGCCGTGTCCTGCCGTAGCCGTCGCGGATCCGTGCGGGCAGCAGGCTGTTCAGGGGGGCGTAGCCGATCTGCCGGGCCATGTCGTGCGGCAGGTCCGCCTTGTCCCGGTCCTCGATGCAGTGGGCCTCGTCGAGCGGACGCAGCGCGGGCAGCGGGTTGTCGGGGCCCACGGGAGCGCAGGGAAGCGTCAGTACGTCGCGTCGGATCGTCGTCACGATCACCATGGAACCCGGTCACCGGGGAGCTGACCAGGGGCGCTGCCGGTCAGGATTGCGCAAAGGCGCCCGGCGGGCCGGCGGGGCCGCCGGGCGGAAATGCCGTGGGCGGCGCCCCCTGGACGACGTACAGTCGGTCCTTCGACCATGACCGCGGCGATGCGCCGGTGCGGTGGCGTGCCGGGGCGGTGGCGAAGGAGTACGAGTACCGATGAGCGAGCAGCACACCTACCGGGTCATCGTCCGGGGCACCTGGGACGGGCTGACCGACGAGTCGCGGGCGCGGCTGCTCGCCGGGGCGGCGGACCACGGGATGACGAGCATGCGGTTCACCGAGGAGGGGTCGCTGTCCTACGAGGCGGCGCCGCTGAAGCACTTCTCGATGCGCTTCGTCGTGGTGTCGGACGCCCGGGACGGTGAGGAGATGGCGGCGGCGATCGCGGAGGACCGGGCGGAGAGCGCTCTGCGCGGCCTCGGCCACGGTTTCCGCGACCTGCGCTCCACCGTCACCGACCTCGACACGATGAAGGTCAACCGGAAGTCCGCGTCCCGGCGGTGAGCGCCCACCGCTGGTGGTCGCGCCAGGCCCCGTCGACGTGGAGCATGTCCGGGGAGTAGCCCTCCAGGCGGAAGCCGCAGGAGCGGGCCAGGGCGATGGAGGCGGTGTTGCCCGGCTGGACGTTGATCTCCAGCCGGTGCAGGCCCATCGGGCCGAAGGCGTGCTCGATGACGAGGCCGAGGGCTTCCCGCATCAGTCCGCGCCCGGCCGCGTGCGCGAAGGCGCCGTAGCCGAGCGCGCCGCTCTGGAAGGCACCCCGCACGATGTTGTTGATGTTGATGTAACCGGCGATGGCCCCCGCCCGCGGTCCGTCGCCGGGCCCCTCGTCCGCTCCGGTGATGACTCCTTCGTCCGGTCCGCCGATGAGCCCTTCGTCCGCTCCGGTGATGACTCCTTCGTCCGGTCCGCCGATGAGCCCTTCGTCCGCTCCGGTGATGACTCCTTCGTCCGGTCCGGTGATGATCCCCTCGCCGGGGCCGGCCGTGGCCCCCGCGCTGCCGGCCGTCCCCTGGCCGCCCTTCTCGCAGACCAGGAAGCCGGCCCTGTCCTGGCCGTCGATCAGCCGCTGCGCGTAGGCGGTGTACGCCTCGGCCGTGGCAGGCGGGAACAGCCACGGGCGGTGCAGGCCGGTGCTCTCCCGGACCCGGGCGGTGAACTCGGGGCCGTCGTCCTGGGTGAAGTGACGGATGCCCACGCGGGGCCCCTCGGCGAGGTAGCGGGATGCGGTGTGCGGCATGTCCGCCACCCTATGCGAGGCGCGCGCGCCTTACTCCGGGGCGCGGCTCACTCCGGGGCGCGGCCCACTGCGGTCCCGCGGCTCACTCCGGTACGACGGGCAGGCTCAGCGTTCCGGTGTCTTCGGGGGAGCTGACCACGGTGACCGGCTTGATGCCGCGGTTGCCGAAGTAGGCGTCGTCGCTCGCCGCGATCACGAACCGCAGCCGGTGCCCCTGGGCGAAGCGGTGCACGATGCCCGGCAGCGTCACGGTGAAGGCGCTGGTCGCGTCGGGCACGCGGACGGGTGCGACCAGCCGGTGCACGAGGGTCCGGGTGCCGTCGGGCGCCTCGTCGTACAGCTTGGCGAACAGGACGAGCCGGTCGGCGGCGTCGGGCGAGCCCTGCGCGCGTTCGGCCTTCGGGGAGACGACCTTGAGCGTGGCGCGGGGCGCGCCCACGACGTCCATGGCCTGCGTCAGCGGCGCGCTCGTCCAGTCGAGGTGCGTGCCCTTGACGTCGTACGGCGCGGGGTCGGGGAGTCCGATGACGCCCGCCAGTGAGCTTTCCGAATGACTCGTGGCAACGAGCCAGTTGGTGTAGGTGCGGCTGCCGCGGGTGACCTGGCCCGGGTGGTCGACGAGGGTGCCGTCGCCGGAGAGGTAGAGGGTCCGGCCGGGTGCGGGCAGGCGGTCGGCGGTCGCGTAGGTGTGGTCGGGGTCGCTGATCCAGTCGCGGTAGTAGGCGAAGTCGGGGCCGGTGCCGGTGTCCCGGTCGCGGTGCAGGTAGCGGTCGAACCAGGCGAGGACGCGCCGGCCGACGTAGCTGGTCTCCAGGTTGCCCTGGGCGAGGTTCAGTTCGCCGGCGGCGGGGTCGGTCATGCCGCCGCTGTGGCCCCAGGACTGCCAGATCATCTTCGTCTCGGTGCCCTGGGCCTTCAGGGTCCGGTAGGTCGCGGTGGCCTCGTTGAGGTTGAAGAGGGTGTCGGCCTGGCCCTGGACGAGCAGGGTGGGTGCCGTCACCCGGTCGAGGTAGGAGACCGGGGAGACGCTGCGCGCGTAGGAGAGCAGGCGCCGGGTGGCGTCCTCGGGGTAGCGGCCCGAGTCGAGGGTGCGGACGGTGTCGCAGGCCTGGCTGGTGAAGTGCAGGCAGGTGAGGGAGTTGATCCGGCTGGGGTCGAGGGCCGGCCGGGTGAGCGGCTGGCTCTCGCCCATGAGGTAGAAGCCGTTGGTCCACTGCCACTTGAAGGCGCCGGGCACGCCGGTGGCGCCGCCTGCGTTGTTCGGGTCGAGGGAGTAGGCGAGGTCGTTCCAGGTGATCATCGGGACGAGGGCGTCTACGCGGTGGTCGACGGCGGCGGTGGCCAGTTGCACGGCGCCGCCGTAGGAGCCGCCGATCATGCCGACGCGGGGGTCTCCGGCGCCGTCCTGGGTGACGTAGTCGGCGCGGGTTCCGTCGTCGGCGGCGCGCCGGCCGGCCAGGAAGTCGACGAGCTGCGAGGCGGCGCGGCCGTCGACGGCCGGGTCGTCCAGGGAGACCAGGCAGCCCGACGCGCCGAAGCCGAGACCGGAGTAGACGAGGGAGACGTATCCGCGGGCGGCGAAGGCCTTGCCGACGGCGTCGGTCGAACCGTCGTCCTTGCTGCCGCCGAACCCGTTGGTGGCGAGCACGGCGGGCGCGGGGTGGGCGCTGTCGACACCGGCGGGCCGGTACAGGTCGGCGTCCACGGTGCAGGTCCGCGCACCCGCCCGGACGGTGAACTTCAGCGGCGTGACGCCGTACTGGCCGCCGGCCGCCGCGGGGGCGGTGAGGGCCAGGGGCGAGCCGAGTGCGGCCGCGAGGGCGAGGACGAGGGTGGTGCGGGCTCTGGGAACACGACGGGACACGAGACCTCCACACTGAGGACAACCCGACTTACCGACCAGTAAGTACCAGCCGCAAGTCATGGTGTGACACGTGTCAGGACGCGTCAATCACTGCGACAGAGGTTTCTTGACGGAGATTCAGTGAACGAGACCACGCACCGCCTCTCAGCGCAGGGCGGGCGCCTCCAGCGTCAGCGTGCCCGCGTCGGCGTCGAGTTCGGCGGCGACACCGAAGGGAATCGTGGACGCCCCCGCGCAGTGCCCGAAGCCGAAGTCCTCGGCGACCGGCACACCCAGCGGGCCGAGCCGGTCGGCGAGCAGGGCCCGCACCCGGGCCGGCTCGCCGCACTCCTCCCACGAGCCGAGCAGCACCCCGCGCACCCGCTCCAGCCAGCCCGCGCGCAGCAGTTGGGTGAGGTAGCGGTCCAGGCGGTACGTCTCCTCGCCCACGTCCTCCAGGCACAGCAGGCCGCCGGCCGCCGAGGACCGCGCGTGCGGGGTGCCGAGGTCGGAGGCGAGCAGGGCGAGGCAGCCGCCGAGCGTGACGCCCCTGGCCCGCCCGGGGACCAGGGCCGTGCCGCCCGAGGTGATCACGCGGACCGTCTCGGGCGCGAACAGGGTCGCCCGGAGGTGCTCCTGGGCGCGGGCGTTCTTGACGAAGTCGACGCCCGCCGCCATCGGGCCGTGCAGGGTGACCAGGCCCAGCCGGACGGCGAAGGCCTCGTGCAGCGCGGTGATGTCGCTGAAGCCGACGAACACCTTCGGTCCCGCCGCGCGCATCGCCTCCCAGTCGAGCAGGTCGGCCATGCGCTGCGCGCCGTAGCCGCCCCGCGCGCACAGCACCGCGTCCACGGACGGGTCGCACCACGCCTGCTGGAGGTCGGCGGCCCGCTGGGCGTCCGTTCCGGCCAGGTAGGCGAACTCGCCGTGGCGGTGGAGCACATGGGGTGCGGCGACCGGGTCCAGGTCCCAGCCGCGCAGCACGTCGAGGCCGGCCTGGAGGCGCTCCTCGGGGACGGGTCCGCTGGGGGCGACGACGGCCACCTTGGCGCCGGGGGCGAGCCGGGCGGGGCGCAGCAGTTCCTTCACGCGCCCAGCTCCAGAGTGGGGACGCCGGCCGGTTCGAGGCCGAACACCTGGGCGTACAGGGAGAGTTCCGCCTCCAGGGCGCGGACCATGGTGTCGGCGCGCCGGAAGCCGTGTCCCTCGCCCTGGAAGGTGAGGTAGGCATGCGGCACGTCGCTCCCCTGGAGCCGGTCCAGGAAGCGTTCGCACTGGGCGGGCGGGCAGATGACGTCGTCCAGCCCCTGGAGCAGCAGGAACGGCGCCGTGATCCGGTCGGCGTGCCGGGCGGGCGAGCGCTCGGCGTACCGGCCGGGCACCTCGGCGAGCGGGCCGACCAGGCTCTCCAGGTACTGCGACTCGAAGTCGTGGGTCTCCCCCGAGCCCCATGCCGTCAGGTCGAGGATCGGGTACAGGATGGTGCCGCAGGCGTAGACGTCGGTGCCGGCCAGGGAGGCCGCGGTGGTCCAGCCGCCCGCGCTGCCGCCGCGGATCGCGAGCCGGTCCCGGTCGGCGGTGCCCTCGTCGGCGAGGGCGAGCGCGACGGCCGCGCAGTCCTCGACGTCGACGACGCCCCACTGTTCGCGCAGCCGGTCGCGGTACTCCCGGCCGTACCCGGTCGAGCCACCGTAGTTCACCTCGGCGACGCCGATGCCCCGTGAGGTGAAGTAGGCGATCTCCAGGTCCAGGACGAGCGGGGAGCGGCTGGTGGGCCCGCCGTGCGCCCACACGACGTAGGGGGGCAGCTCCCCTTCGGGCGCGGTGCAGCCGGGGTGGTGCGGCGGGTGGATGTGCGCGTGCACGTCGCGGCCGTCCGGGCCGGTGAAGGTGCGCACCCGCGGCTCGGGGTAGTACGCGGGGTCGACCGGGTCGTGGTGGGCGGCGCCGATCACCCGCGCTCGGCCGGTGCGGGTGTCCAGTTCGACGACCTCGTGGGAGCCGCGCGGTCCGGCGCCGACGGCGACCACGCGCTCGCCGTGCACCGCGAGCGTGGCGTCGAACTCGCTCCAGGGGCCCGCCGCGTCCACGACCTCGCCGGTCTCCGGGTCGAGTATGCCGAGGGCGGCGGCGCCCCGGCCGTGCACGACGGCGACGAGACCGCTGTCCAGGGGTGCGAACCAGCGCTGCCCGAGCTTCCACAGCGGCCCGGCGAACTCCTCCTCACGGGGACAGAGCGGGTGCCCGTCGCGGTAGAGGTTCCACCAGCCGCCGCGGTCGCTCGCGTACAGCAGGGAGCCGTCGGCCGCCCACTCGACCTGGGCGACGGACTCCTCGGGGCCGCCGGCCACGGTGCGCGGGCCGGCGAGGCGGCCGTCCCCGTCGACGTCGGCGACCACGAGTTCCGTGCCGTCCCAGGGCATCCTCGGGTGGTCCCAGGCCAGCCACGCGGCCCGCCGCCCGTCGGGCGAGAGGCGGGGGCCGGTCACGAAGCGGTGCCGCTCGCCGGTCAGTTCCCGCACGGCGCCGCGGTCCTCGGCCGCCGAGCCGTCCAGCGGTACGGCGACGGGCACGCGGCGCACGTCGGTGGGTGACTCGCCGGTGAACTCCTCCATGATGCACCAGACTTCACCGCTCTGCGCCCGCACCTGCGGCTCCGCCCAGCGCAGTCCGCCGCCCACCGTGGACAGGGGGGTGAGCGGAACCGGTTCGCCGGCGCCGGGCTCGTAGCGGTAGAGCCGCTGGTCGGCGAAGTGCACGAAGACGACCAGGACCGTGCCGTCCACGACGGTCCCGGTCCAGGGCCGGCCGCCGTACTCGATGACCCTGCTGCGCACGTTCCACGGCGGCGGCAGGACGGTCTCCTCGGCGCCGCCCGCCCGTCGCCCGCCACCGCCCTTGCGGGGAGGCGCTTCGCGCCCCATCTCCTGGTTGCGCCGCCGCACGAGCGCCCGCCGGCCGCCCTCGGCGGGCCGTGGCTCGGTCCACCACACCTCGTCGCCGACGAACCCGGCGAACTCCGGCTTGCCGTCGTGCGCGGCGGCCAGGGCCGCGTCGATCGGCGAGGGCCAGGAACCGTACGGCAGGGTCTCCACTGTTTCCTTCTCCCAACTCGCTCAGGACGTCCGCAGGAAGCGGTCGAGCACGCGGACACCGAAGTGCAGCGCCTCCACGGGGACGCGTTCGTCGACTCCGTGGAACAGGGCGTCGTAGTCGAAGCCCTCGGGCAGCTTCAGCGGCGAGAAGCCGTAGCCGGTGATGCCGAGGCGCGAGAACTGCTTGGCGTCGGTGCCGCCCGCCATGCAGTACGGCACGACGTGGCCCTCGGGCGCGAACTCCTGGACGGCGCTGCGCATCGCGGCGAACGTGGGTGAGTCCACGGGTGCCTGGATGGCCACCTCGCGGTGGTGGAACTCCCAGTCCACGTCCGGGCCGGTCAGCAGGTCCAGGGTCGTGCGGAACTCCTCCTCCCCGCCGGGCAGGTACCGTCCGTCGACGTGGGCGACGGCCTCGCCGGGGATGACGTTCACCTTGTAACCGGCGTCCAGCATCGTCGGGTTGGCGCTGTTGCGCAGGGTGGCCTCCACCAGGCGGGCGGCCGGGCCCAGCTTGTCGAGCAGCGCGTCCACGGTGTCCGGGTCGGCCTCCAGGCCGTACAGGGCGGCCAGTTCGGTGAGGGCCGCGCGGACCGTCGGGGTGAGCCGCAGGGGCCACTGGTGGGCGCCGATCCGGGCGATCGCGGCGGCAAGCCGGGTCACCGCGTTCTCCGCGTTGACGCGGGAGCCGTGCCCGGCCCGGCCCCGCGCGGTCAGCTTCAGCCAGGCGGTACCGCGCTCCCCGGCGGCGATCGGGTAGATCTGCCGGCCGGCGCCGTCGTGGAAGGTGTACGCACCGGACTCGCTGATGCCCTCGGTGCAGCCCTCGAAGAGGTGGGCGTGCTCGTCGGCCAGGAACCCGGAGCCGTCCTCGGCGCTGGCCTCCTCGTCGGCGGTGAACGCGACGACGAGGTCCCGCCGCGGCCTGAGCCCCTGCCGGGCCCAGGAGCGGACCACCGCCAGGATCATCGCGTCCATGTTCTTCATGTCGACCGCGCCCCGGCCCCAGACGACGCCGTCGCGGACCTCGCCGGAGAACGGGTGCACGCTCCAGTCCGCGGCCTGCGCCGGCACGACGTCCAGGTGACCGTGGACAAGCAGCGCGGGCGCCGACGGGTCGGTGCCGGGGATCCGGGCGACGACGTTGGTCCGGCCCGGGGTCCGCTCCAGGAGCACCGGTTCCACACCACTCGACGCGAGCTGCTCGGCGGCGTACTCGGCGGCCGGGCGCTCACGGCAGTCGCCGCCGCCCCGGTTGGTGGTGTCGATCCGGATCAGGTCGGAGGTGAACCGGACGACCTCGTCCAGCGCCTGCGCGTCAGCCATACTGCTCCTCGATGGCGGCCGAAGCGATCGTGGTGACCGCCTTGAACGTGCGGATTGCCTCGTACATGGTGGCGCTCGTACAGACCACCTTGCGCTCGCCGACGCGGGCCACGCCGGGCACCACGGTGACGGCCATGGCCAGGTGCTCGGCGTCGAACTCCACCGCCACGGTGAACGGCCCGCCGTCCACGGGCTCGGCGCGGACCGCCAGGGACGCGGCCCGCCGGGCAGCCGCCCGGATGTCGGCGGCGGTACGGGCGGGCGTACGGCACACCGCCGCGTAGCGCGACACGTGGTCCTTCACCGCGACCTTCAGTGCCCCGGGCGCGTACCCCAGCGCGTCCTCGCAGGCCACGTCGTCGCCGGTGACGAGGACCACGGGCACGCCGTACTCGGCGGCCACGTGCGCGTTGAGCAGTCCCTCGCTGGCCCGTACGTCGTTCACCCACACGCCCGTGATGGAGTTGGCGAGGTAGGTGTGAGCGAGGACGCCCTCCATGCCGGCGCCCGCGTGGTAGCCGACGAAGGCGATGCCGTCCACGTCACCGTGCTGTACGCCCTCCACCATGGAGAGCGACTTGTGCCGCCCGGTGAGCATCTGCGCCCGCTCGTCCAGCTCCTCCAGCAGCAGGTTGCGCATGGTCCAGTGCGCCTCGTTGACGAGGACCTCGTCCGCCCCGCCGTCGAAGAACCCGAGCACGGCCGCGTTCACGTCCGACGTGAACATCGACCGGCACCGCTCCCACTGCGGTGTCCCCGGCAGCACGTCGGCGGGCCAGGTCACACCGGTGGCCCCTTCCATGTCGGCGCTGATGAGGATCTTCATGGTGCGCCACGTTACGCGCCGGGGCGGCGCCCCGGAACCGCCGCACGCCGAGTTCCCCGAAGCCGTGGCGCCACGGCACCAAGGTCACTAGGTTTAAACTCGAACTCCCGAACGGGAGTTCACCCAGAAGAAGGAGTTCGCTTCCGTGGCGTCCCACCGTCGACCGAAGAAGCCCAGCCGCACCCGCGTCACCGTGCTGACCACGGCGGCCGCCGCCGCTGTGGCGATCAGCGCGCAGGCGGCCAACGCGGCGCCGAGCGAGAAGCCGAGCAAGGACGAGGTCAAGTCCGAGGTCGACAAGCTCTACGAGCAGGCGGAGCAGGCCACCGAGAAGTACAACGGCGCCAAGGAGAAGCAGCAGAAGCTCCAGAAGGAGATCTCCACCATCCAGGACAACGTCGCCCGCGGCCAGCAGGAGCTGAACAAGCTGCGCGACGGCCTCGGTGCGATGGCGGCCGGCCAGTACCGCTCCGGCGGCATCGACCCCGCCCTCCAGCTCTTCCTCTCCTCCCACCCGGACGACTACCTGGACAAGGCCGCCACGCTCGACCAGGTCAGCGGCCAGCAGGCCGACGCGCTGAAGAAGATCCAGGACAAGCAGCGCCAGCTCGCCCAGCAGCGTGCCGAGGCCACCGCGAAACTCAAGGACCTCGCGGCCACCCGCACCGAACTGGGCAGCAAGAAGAAGGAAGTCCAGGGCAGGCTCGCCGAGGCACGGCAACTCCTCAACACGCTCACGGCCAAGGAGAAGCAGCAGCTCGCCGCCGCCGAGCAGACCCGCGCCACCCGCGGCACCGAGCGCGTGGACCTGGGCAAGATCACCCCGGGCAGCGGCCACGCGGGCGCCGCGTTCGCCGCCGCCCAGAGCAAGATCGGCAGCCCGTACGACTACGCCCACAACGGCCCGACCTCCTTCGACTGCTCGGGTCTGACCTCCTGGGCGTACGCGCAGGCCAACGTCTCCATCCCGCGCACCTCCGAGGCGCAGGCCAACATCGGCCAGCGGATCTACTCCCAGAGCCAGCTCCAGGTCGGCGATCTGGTCTTCTTCTTCGGCGACCTGCACCACGTCGGCCTCTACGCGGGCAAGGGCATGGTCCTGCACGCCCCGCACACCGGCGCCTTCGTGCGCTATGAGCCGATGAGCAACATGCCCTACCAGTTCGGCGTCCGCGTCTGACACGCCGTCCGGCCGCCGCCGGCATCCCGGCGGCGGCACGGGACGGTCAGGCGGCCGTCTGGGACGCGGCGGCGTCGGGGCGCAGATCGGCCAGGGTGAGCCGGTGTGCCGGGGGGTCGGGCAGGACCGTGCGTCCGGTGGTGCGCAAGTCCGGTCCGACATGGAGGAGTTCACCCGGTGCCAGGGGGCGCCAGTCGTGGTTGTCGTCCATGCGTTCGCTGGCGACCACCACGGCGGGCCGGTCGGCCAGGTTCGCCGAGTGGACCCGCACCCGCCCGCCACTGCCGCTGTGGTCGAGGTGGCGGGCGCCGTGCGGGCCGCCCGCGGGACGCTGGAGCACGTACAGCCCGTGGGTGTCGGGATAGCGCAGCGCCCACAGTTCGTCCGGGGTGATCAGGACGAGGTTCAGGGCGTAGACGGGCAGGTTCGCGGCGATCCAGCGGGCGGCCTCGGCGATACCCGCGCCGACGTCGCCGCCGTGGTCGCGGGTCTCGCGGGTGACGAGGGCGAAGAACCGCTCGGAGTCGGTGTCGCCCCTGACCCGTGACCGGTCCTCACCCAGGTGCTCGTCGAGCCTGCCGAGGTCCTCGACGACCCCGTTGTGCGCGAACAGCCGGCCCTCCTGCTCGAACGGGTGGGTGTTGCGGGCGTCCAGGCCGCCCGTCGAGGCGTAGCGGATGTGCGCGAGGAAGGTGGCGGACTCGGCCTGCCGGGCGTCCTCGGCGAAGGCCCGGTCCTCGTACGCGGCGATCGGGGCCTTCTCCACGCGCGGGGTGCCGTCCGGGGCGAAGTAGCCGAGGCCCGTGCCGTCGGGCTCGTGGCGGCTCTGCCGGCTGAGGCTGTCGGGGGCGTCGAGGAGCCAGAAGGTGGCGTGGGTGCGCTGCGGGGCACTGCTGAGGCCGAACAGGCGGCACATCGAGACCTCCTGGGTCAGTCGCGGCCAGGGCTGTGCGGGTTCTTGGTCTCGGCGCCGTGGGCGAACCCGCCGGCGTCGTCGGCGCTGCGGTGCGGCTCGTGCTGCTTGTCCAGCCGGGGCAGGACGCGGCGCAGGTCGGCCAGGAGCAGATCGGCGAGGTCGTGGCTGAAGCCGTTGCGCACCACGACCCGCAGCGCGGCCAGATCGGTGCGGTTCTTCGGGAAGGTGTACGCGGGCACCAGCCAGCCGTTCTCGCGCAGCGCGGCGGAGACGTCGAAGACGCTGAAGTGCTCGGTGCCCTTGCGCATCCGGAAGGCGAAGACGGGGATGTCGCTGCCGTCGGTGACCAGCTCGAACGGGCCGAGCCGGGCGATCTCGGCGGCGAGCCGGGTGGCGACGTCGCGGCAGGTCTGCTGGACCCGCCGGTAGCCGTCGAAGCCCAGGCGCAGGAAGTTGTAGTACTGGGCGACGACCTGGGCGCCGGGCCGGGAGAAGTTCAGCGCGAAGGTCGGCATGTCGCCGCCGAGGTAGTTGACGTGGAAGACGAGGTCGTCGGGGAGGGCGTCCTTGTCCCGCCACAAGGCCCAGCCGACGCCGGGCATGACCAGGCCGTACTTGTGGCCCGAGGTGTTGATGGAGGCGACCCGCGGCAGCCGGAAGTCCCACTCCAGGTCAGGATCGAGGAAGGGGGCGATCATCGCACCCGACGCCCCGTCGACGTGGACGGGGACGTCCAGGCCGGTGCGGGCCTGGAGGTCGTCCAGGGCGGCGACGATGTCGGCGACGGGCTCGTAGCTGCCGTCGAAGGTGGAGCCGAGGACCGCGACCACCCCGATGGTGTTCTCGTCGCACAGCTCGACCGCCTTCTCCGGGGTGAGGTGGTAGCGGTCCCCCTCCATCGGCACGTAGCGCGGCTCGACCTCGAAGTAGTCGGCGAACTTCTCCCAGCAGATCTGGACGTTGATGCCCATGACCAGGTTGGGCCGGTCCGCCGGCTTGCCCTCGGCGCGGCGCCGGTGCTGCCAGCGGCGCTTGAGCGCGAGACCGCCCAGCATCGCCGCCTCGCTGGAGCCGGTGGTGGAGCAGCCCACCGCGCGGCGGGGGTCCTCGGCGTGCCAGAGCCGGGCGAGCATGTGGACGCACCGGGTCTCGAGTTCCGCGGTCTGCGGATACTCGTCCTTGTCGATCATGTTCTTCTCGGCGCACTCGTCCATCAGCCGCCGGGCCTCCGGCTCGGCCCAGGTGGAGACGAACGTCGCCAGGTTCTGCCGGGCGTTGCCGTCGAGCATCAGCTCGTCGTGGACGATCTGGTAGGCCGTGTCCGGGTCCATCTCCGACTGCGGCATCGCGTACCGCGGGATCTCCAGCGGCTCCCGGCTGAAGACCGGGTTGACCGCCAGGTCACGGCTGGTGCCGTGGCCGCCTCGGGGGTGCCTCACCGTCATGCGCGCTCCGTCCTCCGCCTGTCGTCGGCCTACCTGTACCCGGGCAACGCCGGATGGATCCTCGCGTCACCGCTCCAGGAAGTCGAACAGCTCTTCCCAGCGGCGGGTGATGGTGTCGGGGTCGAAGCGCTGCACGCTGCGCAGGGCCTGCTCGCCCATCGTGTCCCGCAGCTGCTCGTCGGACATCAACCGTACGAGGTGGCGGGCGAGTTCGGAGGTGTTGCCGGGCCGGGCCAGCAGTCCGTCCTCGTCGTGGGTGACGATCTCGCGGACGCCGGGCGCGCAGTCGAAGGCCACGCACGGCACCCCGCTCGCCATCGCCTCCAGCAGCACGAGCGGGAAGCCCTCGCCGCGGGAGGACTGGACGAAGACGGAGGAGGCGCGCAGCGCCCCGGGCACGTCGTCGGTCTGCCCGGCGAAGTCCACCGAGTCCTCGATGCCCAGCTCGGCGCACTGCCGGCGCAGCTGCGCCTCGGCCTCTCCCCTGCCGTAGATCCGCAGGGTCCAGCCGGGCTGCCGCGGCGCGGCCTCGGCCCAGGCCTCCAGGAGCAGGTCGACGCCCTTCTCGTGGGAGAGCCGGCCGATGCTCGCCACCACCTTCTCGGTGCGCGGGGACGGCGTGCCGGGCTCGATGGGCAGCGGGTTGGGCATGAAGTCGAGGTTGTTCATCCCCTCGCCGACCCAGCGGTCGGCGTCCTCCTGGGTGAGGGCGAGGAGCCGGTCGACGTCCGCGTAGTACTTCTTCACCCGGGCGAAGCGGGAGGACTTGCGGGCCGTCTCGAAGGACTCGTGGGTCATGCCGATGACGGTGTGGCCGGCGGTGTCCGCGAGGGCCACCCACTCCATCGCCCACACCTGGGGGACGATGATCACGGCGCCGGGCGCGGCGGCGCGGAACAGTGCCGTGAGCCGTCCGGCGGCGGCGCGCATGTGGGCGTCGTGGCGGCGCAGGGCGGGGTCGGCGGAGCCGAGCAGGCGGCGCGGCCTCGGGCGGCCGGGCGGGCGGCGGGCGTAGAGCGTCACCGTCCTGAACGGCGGGTTCTCACCGAGGTCCATCGGGTGCCCCGCCGGTGCGACACCGGCGATCGTGACCCGGTGGCCGCGGCCGGCCAGCAGGGTGGCGAGCTGGGCCTGCCAGCGGCCCACGCCGCCGAGTTCGTCGACCTCGTTGGCCACGAAGAAGATGTCGCGCTGGGTCATCGGGCCTCTCCCGCGGGGCCGAAGAAACGGTCCACGATCTGTGCCGCGGCGTCCCCGCGGTCGTACTCGCCGTACTTGTCCACGAACTCCTTCAGCCGGGCCTCGTACGTCGTGTGCACGGCGGTGAGGTCGCCGAGCGCGGCGAAGAGGTCCTCCGGGGTGCGGGGCACGGGGCCGGGCGCCTCGGCGAGCAGGTCGAAGTACGTGCCGCGGGTGTCCTCGGCGTACTCCTCCCAGTCGTGGACGTAGAACACGATGGGGCGCTGGAGCAGCGCGTAGTCGAACATCACCGAGGAGTAGTCGGTGATCAGGGCGTCGGCGAGCAGCATCAGCGGGGTGATGTCCGGTTCTGCGCTGACGTCGACGACGCGTCCGGCCACCGAGGGGGGCAGGGTGAGCCGGTTGAGGTAGTGCGCGCGGACGAGCAGGACGTGGTCGTCGCCGAAGCGGTCGGCGTACTCCTCGACGTCGAAGGGGAACGCGAAGTCCCGTACGCGGCCGTCGGGGTGGGCGCGGAACGTCGGCGCGTACAGCAGCACCCGCTTGTCCGGGTCGATGCCCAGGCGCTCGGCCAGCCGACGCGCCGCCGGGTCGGGCGTGTCGGACTCGCGGGCGCGCACGAGGGCGTCGTTGCGCGGGTAGCCGGTGCGCAGCAGCTTGTGCTCGGGGATGCGGTAGGCGCGGGCGAGGGTGCGCACGTCGTGCTCGCTGCGGACCACGAAGTGGTCGAACCGGTCCAGGGCCTGCTGGTAGGCGAGCTGCTCCTGTTCGGACTGCGTCCGGTGGGTGGGCTCGTCGAAGCCCATCCGCTTGAGCGCGGAGCCGTGCCAGGTCTGGATGTACGTCGTCTCGGGGCGCTTGTTCAGGCGCAGCGGGTAGCCCTGGTTGTCGATCCAGTACTCGGCCTGGGCGAGCGCCTTCAGGTACCGCCACGACCAGCGGCGCACCAGCTCGGCGTCCTCGGGGAAGCCCTTGGGGCGGTCGCCGGCGTAGGACCAGACGGGGGTGATGGGCACGCCGCGGCGGCGCAGCTCCTCGTAGATCGCGCGGGGGCTGTCGCTGTACTGCTTGCCGAGGTGGCTCTCGAAGACGACGCTGCCCTTGCGGACCGGGAGCTTGCTCAGCATGCGGTCGTAGACCTGGAGCTTGCGGGCGCCGGAGTTCAGGTCGCGGCGCACGGCGCGCAGCTTGCGGTAGGCGCCCTTGGCGGCGCGGGCGGGGCGGCCGTGCAGGTTGCGCTGCACGGCGGCGCGGCCGGTGCGGGCGGCCTGGCCGTGCTGGGCGAGCCGGAAGGCGAGGTGGCCCTTGGCGGAGACCTGGGCCTCGATGCGGTCGGCCATCAGCCGGGTCAGCCGCGGCCGGACGCGGAGGGCCTCGGCGTGCTCCAGGTCGACGGTGCCGACGGTGAGGCGGCTGGTGGTCAGCGCGCCGTCCGCGGTGAGGTGCAGCCGGACGTCCCAGACGTCGTCGATGATGCCGAGCGGGCGCAGGCGCCGGGTCAGGGGCACTTCGGCCCGCCAGGCGATCGTGTCGCCCTCGTGGGTGAGCGCGGAGACCGGGAAGCGGAAGGTCTGCAGGCTGCGCCGCCTGGCCCGGAACTCCAGCTCGGCGGTGAGCTTCGCCTCGGGGGCGATGGTGTGCAGCGGGTTGACGATCTCACCGGCGAGCCGTACGTCGCCGCCGTGCGCGGCGTACTCGGTGAGCTGGTTGCGCAGGAACATCTGGTTCAGCCGCTTGGCGTGGTAGCCGAGGGGCGTGACGTCCAGGACGGCGCGCATCTCGGGGTCGTCGAGGTAGCGGTCGGTCCAGTAGATCCGGCCGTCCCGCTCGACCAGCGGCGTGGCGATCTTGTGCCGGTTGATCAGGGTGTCGATGGCCGGCATCAGGTCCGCCCAGTCCTCGCGCAGCAGCAGCTGGGCGCAGATGGCGTGGACGCGGTCCAGTTCGGCGTAGGCCGCCTCGGGGAAGTCCTGGACGTAGCCGCGGGCGAGCTCGGCGAAGCCGTGCCGGTAGTCGTCGTTGAGGAAGGGCAGTTCCCGCAGGTAGAGCACGAGGTCGTGCTTGAGGAACTTGATGTCCTTCCACAGCTTCAGCCTCTCCTGGCCCTGGCGGTCCAGGAGGGCGTCGATGCGGCGGTGGATCTCGACCCGGTCGGCGAAGTTGCGGATCTCGCCGCGGCGGTTGCTGATCGACTTGGCCTCGGTCTTCTCCACGACGTTCCAGTGGTAGACCGTGTTGGGGATGAGGGTGATGCGCCGCGCCGCCAGGTAGGCCTGGGCGGAGAAGAGCAGGTCCTCGTAGTGGATGCCGCGGGGGAAGGCGAGGTCGTTGTCGAGCAGGAACTCGCGCCGGTAGCACTTGTTGGTCGACAGGGTGTCGAAGACGAACAGGTCCGGCAGTTCGGCGACGGAGTCGAGGGTGCGGGTGCTGCGGTACAGCCAGGGGTACCAGGCGACGCGCTTGCCGTGCCGGTTGTCGGTGTACACCCGCACGCACAGGCCGGAGACGAGGTCGGCGTCGCTGCGGTCGGCGGCCTCGACCATGTTGCGGCAGGCGTTGCGCTCCAGCGTGTCGTCGCTGTCCAGGAACATCACGTACCGGCCGCGGGCGACCTTGACGCCCTGGTTGCGGGGCTCTCCGCAGCCGCCGCTGTTCTCGGCGAGCCGGATCGCGCGGACCTTGCCGGGGTGGGCCGCGGCGAGCGCCTGCGCCACCCCGTAGGAGCCGTCCGTCGAGCAGTCGTCGGCGATGATGACCTCGACATTGCGCAGAGTTTGCTCGAGTACGGAACCAACGGCCGCCGGAAGTCGCTCTTCGTCGTTGTAGACGATGACGACAACGCTGACGTCCGGCTCGGGCACGACGCTCGACACGGCCACCTCTTGTCTCTGTACGGTGGGGGATGCGGTGGGGTGGACGCAACCCTACAGGCTGTAGTGAGCACCCCCACTCCGCACCCCTCCTGCAAACTACGTCAATGCGACAATACGCCGCCCTTCTGACACGCTGGGCCGGGGCGGGGCGGGCCCCGGGGACGTGGGGGCCGGTGGGCGGTCGCAGGCGCCGTGGCCGTTCGAGCGGCGGCAGCAGCCGGGCGCGGTGGTGTCAGGCCGCGCGGCCTGCCGCGACCAGCCATCTGGACGGCAGTTCTATACGCGTGCCGTCGGATGCGGACTCCGTGGTGGTGAGCGGGGCCTCACCGCTCGCCAGGACGGTGAGGCCGGCCGAGCGGAGGTATCGCGGCACTGCGGCGTCGGCCACCTCGCCGGGGGCTATGCCGTGCCGGAGGACCGGGGCGAGCTTGGGCGGCGGCCCCGCCGGGCCCTGTGCCAGCCGGCCCAGCACCGGCCGCGCGGCCTCGGACAGCTCGACCAGGAAGACCCGGCCACGCTCGCCGACCAGGACGGCGAGCGCGTCCACGAGCGACTGCCGGTCGTCCGGCTCGCACTGGTGCAGCACACCGCGCATGTAGACGTTCACGTCACCCAGCTCGGCGTGCAGGGCCTGTGCCTCGGCCTTGTCGGCGGCGTCCAGCACCCGGTACGCGGCCCGCCCGGCGGGGTCCGCGTGCCGGGCGCGCCCCACGGCCGCCGCGGCGATGTCCGCGCCGACGACCCGCGGGAAGCGGCCGGCCAGGAACCGGGTCTGCGTACCGTTGCCGCATCCGAGATCCACCAGGGGCAGTCCGCTGTCGGCCAGGTGCGGGGCGAACAGCGGGACGTGCAGACCGGCGGTCACCTCGGGTGCGGCGTCCCAGAACACCGCCTGCGGCCCGTCGGGCGCCTCCCGCCAGAAACCTTCCCAGGCCTGCCGGTACCGACTCGTCACGCTCATGCCCAACTCCCCAGTGTGCAGCGGTGATCCGTCGTGAGCGACGGGCGGGAACGGTCTATCGCGCCCCTCTCCCCCGGGCAAGATCCCTGCACACACACCTTCGAACCCGGGCGGGTACGCCTCGGGCGGTCCCGGGCCCTTGTCAGCGCGGGGGCAGCGTCAGCTCGCACCAGACCGTCTTGCCCGTCCTCGTGCGGCTGGTGCCCCACTCACGGGCCAGGGTGCTGACGACGCGGAGGCCGCGGCCGTACTCGTCGGTGGGGCCGGCGCTCAGGAGCGTGGGCAGGTCGTGGTCGTCGTCCTCCACCTCGCACAGCAGGGTGTCGCCCCGGACGAGCCGCAGCGCGACGGGGCGCCCGCGGGAGTGCCGTACGGCATTGGTGACCAGCTCGCTGACCATCAGCTCCGCGGGGTCGGCCAGCCGCTCCAGCCCCCACGCGTGCAGCTGCTCACGGAGCACGGCGCGGGCCCGCCCCACCTGGGCCGGATCGCGGGCGAGCCGCCACTCGGCGACGTCGTGCGGCGCGATGCCGTTGAGGCGCGCCATCAGCAGGGCCACGTCGTCCTTGCGGCCCCCGCGCGGGTTCAGGGCGCGGATGATCGTGTCGCACGCGTCGTCCATGGAGGCGGCCGGATGCGCGGCGAACGCGCACAGCGTGGCGAGGCCGGCCCCGATGTCCTCGCCGCGCACCTCGACCAGCCCGTCGGTGCACATCACGAGCCGGTCGCCGGGCTCCACCCGCACGCGCACCGCCTCGAAGGGCACCCCGCCGACGCCGATCGGCGCGCCCGTGGGCAGGTCCAGCAGCTCGCTGCGGCCGTCCGCGGCGTGTACGAGGACCGGTGGGATGTGGCCCGCGTTCGCGAGGTGCACTTCGCCCGCGACGGGGTCGTAGACGGCGTAGAGGCAGGTCGCCAGGTGGGTGTCACCGAGCCGCTGGGCGAGGTCGTCGAGGTTGCGCAGCAACTGCGCGGGCGGCAGGTCGAGCGCGGCCATGGTCTGCACGGCGGTGCGCAACTGGCCCATCATCGCCGCCGAGTTGAGGCCGTGCCCCATGACGTCGCCGACGACGAGCGCCGTGCGGGCGCCGGGCAGCTTGACCGAGTCGAACCAGTCGCCGCCGACCCGGCCGAGCAGGGTGCCGGGCAGGTAGCGGGTGGCGATGTCGCAGCCGGTCATCCGGGTCGGGATGTGCGGCAGCATGCTGTCCTGGAGGGTCTCGGCGACGCTCTCCTGGTACGTGTACATGCGCGCGTTGTCGAGCACGAGCCCGGCCCGAGCGGCGAGTTCGGCGCCGGTGACCCGGTCCATGTCGTTGAACTCGGCCCGCTCGGGGTGGCGCAGCAGGATCATGAAGCCGAGCACGACGTCACGCGCCTTCAGCGGGACGACGAGCATGGAGCGCCGGCTGATCAGCGGCCGGATGTCCCGCTTCTCGAACTGCGAGGCGATGGCGTGGCCCATCTCCTCGCTGATGCGGGGCACGAGCACGGGCTCCCCGCTCGTCATGCACTGGAAGAAGGGGGTGTGCGCGGGGAAGGGCATCGCCTCGCCGATCGGCACCACGTCGTCCCAGCGGCCCGGTTCGTCGGTGTGCTCCAGGGCCACCCGGTGCCACATGGTCGTGGTGTCGGACACGCCCGCGGCAAAGCCCTCACCTGCGACGACCTGTTCGCGCAGATAGGTGCCGGCGACGTCGGTGAAGCGCGGGACGACGGCCCGGCTGACCTCGACGATGGTCTGCGCGAGGTCGAGCGAGGTACCGATCCGGCCGCTGACCTCGTTGAGGAACTCCAGGCGCTCCCGGACGGCGGCGTACTCCAGGTCGACGGGCTCGTCGTCGGACCCCTCGCCGGGCCCGTGCGGCGCGGGCAGGCCCAGGGCGGCGGCCCGCGCGGCCCGCTCCCGGCGCGCCCTGCGCCCGGCCCGTCGGGGCACACCCCAGTCGGGCGTGACGGGGACCCGGTCGTTCTGGCTGAACTCCAGGACCGGGTAGCCCAGTTCGAGGACCTGCGCGACGATCCGGGCGCTCTCGCCCACGCTCATGCTGGGCATGATCTCCGGCAGCCTGCGGGCGAGTTCCTCGGCGCCGGGGAAGTCCGTGTGCAGCGCGAAGGCGGGCGCGATGCGCTCGAAGGCGCCGAACCCGGCCGCAGTCCCGCGAACGGCACCGGTGCCGCCCGCACCGTGGCCGTCCTCGCGGCGGCCGTCGGCGCCATGGCCGTCCTCGCCCTGGCCGTCGGTGTCGTGGCGCAGCGCGTCCGCGTCGGCCGCGAGCACCAGCAGCCGCTCCGGGCCGGGACCCACCAGCGGGTACGCCCACCACAGGACGTCGAGCCGGTCCCGTCCGGGCACGGTGATCCGGGCGCGGCCCGCGGCGGGGTACGACAGGCCGCCGTCGAGGGAGGTCTCCAGGCCGGGCCCGAGCCCGTCGTGGGCGGCGTACTCCGGGTGCGGGAGGCGTCCGGCCGCGGCTGCCGTGCCGGTCGGGCCGGCCTCGTCGGGCAGGGCGCCGGAGACGGGCAGCAGGTCGGCCGCGGCCCGGCCGATGGCGTCCTCCTTGCCGGTGGCGAACATGCGCCGGGCGCCGGTGCTCCAGTGCGACACGAGGCCGTCCTGGTCGACGACGACCACGGCCAGCGGAACCCGTCCGGCCACGGCTCGCGCCGCCCCGGCCCCGCTCCCGGCCGCGTGGCCGAAAGGCGCGTCCCCGTCGGTGCCACGGTCCATGGCCCAGGCCCCTCTCCACGGCTCCGCAAGATCTGTTCGTCGGCCACCACGGTACGGGGCGGTCCGGTCACGATGTGCGGCAAACCCGGGAATTGGGCCCCGCGATCCCGCGCGGTCCGGGCGGTCCGGGCGGTCCGGTACGACCCTGCGCGGGTCCCGTGCGGACCAGCCCCCGGACGGCCCGCGGCCGGGGCACACCGCTCACCGGCGTGCCCCGTGCTCCGGCGCCCCGTGCCGCGCTCCGCTCAGTCCTCGTGGCCGAGCTGGAGGTCGCGTTCCGTGCGTCCGCCGCCCGCGACCTGCAGCACCGTGGCGACCGGCGGGTAGCCGGCCGCGATGACGGTGTACTCGCCGGAGGACAGGTCCACGAACCGGAACGTTCCGTCGGGTCCGGTGGTGAGCGTGTCGACGACGTTGCCCGCCGCGTCGAGGAGCGTCACGCGCGCGTCCTCGACCGGCCGTCCGCCGCCCGCCCGCACGGTGCCGCGCAGGACTGCGCCGCCCGCCAGTTCGACGTCCTGGCGGGTCTCGCGGGCGGCCTGCACGCTGACGGGCAGCGCGGCCGGGCGGAAGGCGGGCGCGCTGGCGGCGAGGGTGTACTCCCCCGCGACCAGTTCGGTGATGACGTAGCCGCCCTCGCGCCCGCTGCGGGTGCTGGCGACGACCTCGCCGTGCACGTTGGTGAGGGTGACGGTGGCGTCGCGCACGGGCGTGCCGTCCGCGGTGCACACGCTGCCCGCCAGGCGCCCGGCGCCGCCGAGGACGACGTCGAGTTCGACGGGCCGCTCGCCGACGGTCACGGAGACGGCCTGCGGCTGGTGGCCGCCGGCCGCGGCGATCAGGACGTACGAGCCGCTGCCGGGCGTGGACAGCGCGTACCGTCCGTCCTCGCCGCTCGCGCCCCGCCCGATCTGCTGTCCGCCGACGTCGATCAGGGTGAGCGCCGCGCGCGGTACGACGGTCCCGTCCGCGTGCTGCACCGTGCCGCAGACGGGGACGCCGGCGGGGTACGGCGCCCGGGTCGGCGGCACGGTGTGGTTCAGGGGGGCCGGCTCGGTCTCGAAGACGGTCGGGGCGGGGGTGTTGTGGGACACCAGCGGTTTCTCCTTGAGGAAGAAGGCGATGATCAGGCCGAGGGCGAGCACCGGCACCAGGTAGAGGAAGATCCGCGGCATGGCGTCCGCGTACGCCCGGATGTAGGCGTCGCGCAGGGCCGGCGGCAGCGCGTGCACCACCTGCGGGGTGATCGACTCGGGGTCGGGGAGGGCGGCGCCCGCGCGCGCGGGGACGCGGTCGCGCAGGGCGGCGGAGAGCCGGTCGGCGAACAGGGTGCCGAAGACGGCCGCGCCGACGCTGCCGCCGATCTGGCGGAAGTAGTTGTTGGCGCTGGTCGCGGTGCCGAGGTCGGCGGGGCGCACGGAGTTCTGCACGGCGAGGACGAGGACCGGCATCACCAGGCCGATGCCGGCGCCGAGGACGGCCATCCAGATGCTGTACTCGAGGCGGGAGGTGTCGACCTGCATGCGGGACAGCAGCCACATGCCGACGACGGACAGGGCGCTGCCGAGCAGTGGGTGGATCTTGTAGCGGCCGGTGTGGCTGATGAGCTGCCCGGAGACGATGGAGGCGACGACGATGCCGCCCATCATGGGCAGCATGAGCAGCCCGGACTCGGTGGCCGAGGCGCCGTCGACCATCTGCAGGAAGGTGGGCAGGTAGCTGGCCGCGCCGAACAGGGCGACGCCGATGACCAGGCCGACCAGGCCGCTGACGGTGAAGACGGAGTCGCGGAAGAGCCGCAGCGGGATGAGGGGCTCGGCGGCGAAGCGTTCGGCGACGACGAAGAGGACGGTCGCGACGGCCGCGCCGGCGCCCAGGCCGAGGATGACGTGCGATCCCCAGGCGTACTCGGTGCCGCCCCAGCTGGTCAGCAGAACCGCGCAGGTGGAGGCGGTGCCGAGCAGCAGCGTGCCCAGGATGTCGAAGCGGGCCCTGGTCCGCGGCCTGGGCAGTTTGAGCACGACGGTGACGACGACCAGCGTGACCAGGCCGAAGGGCACGTTGACGTAGAAGCACCAGCGCCAGGAGAGGTGGTCGGTGAAGTAGCCGCCGAGGAGGGGCCCGGCGACGGAGGCGAGTCCGAAGGCGGCGCCGATGAGCCCCATGAACCGGCCGCGCTGCCGGGGCGGCACGATGTCCGCGATGATGGCCTGCACGCCGATCATCAGGCCGCCCGCGCCGAGCCCCTGCACGGCGCGGAAGGCGATCAGCTGGTCCATGGTCTGCGCCCGGCCGGCCAGCGCGGATCCGATGACGAAGACCGCGATGGCGAACTGGAAGACGCCCTTGCGGCCCACCAGGTCGCCGAGCTTGCCGTAGACGGGCAGTCCCACGGTGGCGGTGAGCAGGTAGGCGGTGATCGCCCACGACATCTTGTCCAGGCCGTGCAGCTCCCCGACGACCTTGGGGAGCGCGGTGGCGACGATCATCTGGTCCAGGGCTGCCAGCAGCAGCGCGAGCATCAGGCCGACGAAGACCAGGCGGACCCGGCGCGGGGTGAGCGGTTCGGGGCCGGCCGGGAGCACGGCGGTGCTCCCGGCGGGCGCGGCGCGGGACTCCGGTGGCGCCGTGACCGGTTCGTCCTGCGCCAGAGTGATCCCGCCCACTTGACCTCTCCCTCGTCGCACTGCCGCGCAGTTTCCGCGCGTAAAGCGACAACTACGGACAGGGCCCCGGGTTACGCCGGAACGGGGGGCGGTGCGGAGATCACTCGAACCGGTGATGCGGCCAACGCGGGCCGCTGGGGGGCGAGTTGCCCGGCCGGACTACTTCTCGACCTCGGCGGCGAGCCGGGCGAGCAGGTCGTCGTAGATCCGGCCGAGGCCCTTGGGGGCGAACGTCTTCTCGAAGAAGCCGCCGATACCCCCGGCGCCCTGCCAGGTGGTGGTGACGACGACGCGGGACCTGCCCTCACCGGCCGGAGTGACCCGCCAGGTGGTGACCATGGAGGAGTTGCGGTCCTTCTCGACCAGCTCGCCGTCGGTGGGTTCGCTCACCTCCAGGAGGCAGTCGCGCACGCGCTTGCTGGTGGCCTGCAGCTTCCAGTGGACGAGGGTGCCCTCGCCGTCGCCGCCCTCGCGCACCTCGTACTCGCTGAAGTGCTCGGGCAGCAGCCTCTCGCGGGTGCCGCTGTAGTCGGCGAGGGCGTCGAACACCTTCTCCGCGTCCGCCGCGACGACCCGCTCCGTAGTGGCCTCGACCTGCGCCATGGGGTTCCTCCAGGACATCCGTTCTCAGGGTTGGGGCAAGCCAACCACCCCGCCCGTCGGGCCCCCAAATCGGGGTGCGGCAAGTGGTCGGAACCGGCACGGCGGGCGGTCGGGAACGGCAGCGGAACGGGTCACCCGTGGTCGCCCGCACGATCATGGGAACATGTGTTCTATTCTGGGGGCAGTGCTACCTAGGAGGCGTCATGCGCTGGGACAACCTCACAGCGGACTCGGGGAACGCCGGGGAAGCCGGGTACTCCGCACACTCCGGGGACGACGGACACGGCCGGGCCGACTCCGCGCTCTTCGGCGCGGACGCGGTCACCGTCCGCACCTTCGACACGCCCGAGTTCCGCGGGATCACCTTCCACGAGGTCCGGGCCCGCTCGATCATCAACCGGGTGCCCGGGGCCTCCCGCATGCCGTTCGAATGGACGGTCAACCCCTACCGAGGCTGCACGCACGCGTGCGTGTACTTCTCTCAATGACCCTATTAACGATTCGGCACGGACGCGGCGACCACCCGCACCTTCGACACTCCGGAGTTCCGCGGGATCACCTGGGAGGTCAAGTGATCAGCCCACCAGACGCGGACAAGGCATGGAAGGCCATGGCGCAGTCCGTCTCCTACCGACTGGCGCCGCGCGAAGCCCCCTCGCGGGAGGCGGGGCGTATCGCCTACGCCGCGCTCCTCCGTGAGGACGACAGCGGCTCCCCAGGCCCACCGCGCCCCGAGCCATGGCTACTGCTGCGTGACCGGCCAGCGCGGAGCCCCGAAGTTCACTGACTCCCGCCGCACCCCAGGCGCCGCAACCTGGAGCGCGACAGGCCTTTCCGTCGGTGAGCGAACCGTCACCACCGAACGGGCGAAGAAGAAACCCGCCCCTACTGGAGGCTTGCGGACCTCCAGCAGGGGCGGGCGTTCAGGTCGCCACCTGCGAATTTTGACAGTGTGTCAGGAAAAGCATCAGCCCTGGTGCTGACATCTGAACATGTGCACTCCACTTTTGTCGAGTGCCTCGCGATCACCCGGACTGGATCATCGAACGGCGTCGCGACCTGGGCGAACGCATCGCCGACCTGCGGTCGGCCGCGCACCACACCCAGGACACGCTCTGCGCGGCCACAGGCCTCAGCCGCAGCAACTTGCAGCGCATCGAACGAGGGGAAGCTGACATCCGCTACAGCGACCTGCTCAGGATCGCTGCCGCGCTCGACACCCGGGTGTCGGTCCTCGTCGACTGACGGCCTTGGACGACCCCGCCCGTCCGGGCAGTCACACCTCCCAGTGGACTGACGCCGCGTCTTGCCGGCAGCGTTCCCGGACTCGCCGTGCCGAACATCCGCGCCCCGGGAATCGGCTACCGTACGAGGCGAGTCCCGAAGCGGCCGAGATGGGAAACCCACTTTCGTGAACAGTGCTGACGTCCTCAGTGTCCAGGCCGGCACGTCCCCGACCTTCCGCCTGGCGGTGACCGGCGGCGGCACCGGCGGCCACACCTACCCCGCACTGACCGCGATCCGTGCTCTGCAGGCACGCCTGCAGCCCTCCGGCCGGAAGCTGGAAGTGCTGTGGATCGGCACGGCTGAGGGGCTGGAAGCCCGCGTGGCACCAGCCGAGGGCATCCCGTTCACTTCGGTCGCCACCGGCAAGATCCGCCGCTCCAGCAACCCCCTGAAGCTGGTCTCCCCCGCGAACGTCAAAGACATGGCGCGCGTCCCCCTCGGTGTCGCTCAGGCCCGCAAGGCGATCGCAGGTTTCCAGCCGGACGTCGTCCTGGCCACCGGCGGATACGTTGCCGTCCCAGCCGGACTCGCGGCCCGCATGTGCCACCGGCCCTTGGTACTTCACGAGCAGACAGTGCGGCTCGGACTGGCGAACCGGAAACTCGCGTCAGCGGCGGCGCGGATCTGCGTGTCGTCGGAGTCGACGCTGGAGTTGCTGTCAGAGCCGGCGCGCGCGATCGCCGTGGTGACCGGCAACCCAGTGCGGCCGGAAGTGCTGTCCGGGCACGGGGACAGGGCTGTCCAGGCGCTGGGCCTGTGGGGCTTCAACAGGCAGCTGCCGACCGTGTACGTCACCGGCGGCGCGCAGGGCTCACAGCAGATCAACGAGCTGATCGGCGAGTCCCTGCCGTGGCTACTGCAGTACGCCAACGTCATCCACCAGTGCGGCCCGGCCAACGAGAAAGGCCTACGGGCGCAGGCGGCCAGGCTGCTGCCCGAGCTGGCGGCCCGCTACTACCTGGCAGGGTTCGTTGGCCCAGAGCTGCCCGACGTGCTCGCGCTCGCCGACATCGTGGTGTCGCGGAGCGGGGCGGGGACGCTGGCGGAGCTGACCGCGCTCGGCAAGCCGGCCGTCTTCGTGCCGCTGGCGTCGTCGGCCGGGAACGAGCAGGTCCACAACGCCCGGCACCTGGAGCAGGCCGGGGCGGCGGTCGCGCTCACCGGTGAGGTGACGGCGGCCCGGCTGCAGGAAACGGTGGGCCCCCTCCTGGCCGATGCCCAGCTGCGGTCGGGCATGGCGGAGCGGGCCCGGGCGTACGGCCGTCCGGACGCGGCGGACAGGCTCGTGGATGAGGTCCTGTCCGCCGCGTCGGGTCAGCCGGTCACTGCACACAACCGGCAGCGGGGCGGAGAGCCGTCCCTGCCTAGTTGAGGGCCTGGCCGAGGGCGGTGACGACCTGGTCGATGTCCGCCTCGGTGAGGTGCTGGTGGAAGGGCAGCGTCAGGATCTGTGCGCCGGCTTGCTCGGTGGCGGGCAGGTCGCGCCGCCAGGGGGAGAATGCGGGCTGCAGGTGGTTGGGCGGGTAGTGGACGCCGACGCCGATGCCTTGGGCACGCAGGTGTGTGAAGACCTTGTCGCGGTGGGGGATGCGGACCTGGCACAGGTGCGGTACGGAGCGGTCGGGGTCGACGTCGACGAGGGTGAGGCCGTCGAGCTGGGCGAGCGCGCGCCGGTAGGAACGCCACAGGTGGCGGCGGGCGCGGGCGGTGTCCTCGAAGTGCGGGAGCTGGGCCAGGCCGATGGCGGCGTTGATGCCGGACATCTGGTAGCGCAGGCCGAAGCCTTCCACGCGGTAGCTGGTGGTTGTGGCGCGTTCGGCCTGGGACTGGACGACGCCGAGGAGACGGATGCGGCGGATCGTGTCGGCCTCCTTGCGAGTGCGGGGGATGACGATGCCGCCCTGGCCGCAGGTGAGGTTCTTGATCGGCCCGAAGCTGAAGCAGGTCAGGTCTCCGGTCGCGCCGACGCGGCGGGTCCCGTGGCCGGAGCCGAAGGCGTGCGCGGCGTCCTCCACGATGACGATGTTCCGGGCGGCCAGCTCCTTGCGGACGCGGGTCAGGTCGACGGGCCGGCCGCCGAACAGCACCGGCATGACGGCGGCCGTCCGGTCGGTGACGGCTTCCATGACGAGCTGGTCGGTGACGCACAGCGTGGCCGGGTCGATGTCCACGAACCTCGGGGTCGCGCCGACGGCGAGGACCGCCTGGACGGTTGCGCAGAACGTCATGCTGGGGACGATCACCTCCCGGCCCGGGCCGACACCGGTGGCGAGCAGCGCCGTGTGCAGGGCGGCGGTGCCGGAGGTGACGGCCACGGCGTCGCGGACCCCGAGGAACTCGGCGACCTTCCGCTCGAACCGTTCGGTGACGTCCGTGTGCCCGTACTGCCCGGACTTCAGAACGTCGACCACCGCAGCGGCTTCTTCCCCGTACAGGTACGGGCTCGCGTTGCGCCGGGCATCCGGCCTCGACGAGTCGGTATGCGTGATCACTTCGCCTCCGTGAGCGGCCGAACGACCGGGCGGATCAGCGCGCTGGCTGCTTCCAGGGCCGAGGACACGTCCGCCACCGACGGGCCAGTGGCGATGAGCATGCCGATCTTGTGGCCGGACTGAACATGCGGCCTCACAAGGTCGCCCGGCCCGGCGTACAGCTCGACGTCGGAGATCCCGGGGATGCTGCGCGCCGCGGTGACGCCCTCCCACGCGACCAGCTCGCCGTCCACGGTGAGCGGCGATCCGATCAGCTCAACCCCCGCATGCGCCTTGCGCGTCGGCGCCAGGTATTCATCGAACGGCTCACCGAGCGCGAGTGCGACGAGTGCACCCACAACGTTCACGCCGTAGGCGGCTGCGTGCAATCGCGGGATGCTGTCACCGCTGAGACGCGGGTTGGCCTCGATGATGCGCGCCTGGCCGTCTGCGCCGAGGACTAGGTCGAAGTTCGCCGGCCCATCGACGATGCCGAGCGCACGGCACAGTCGCTCGGCACTCGCCTCAAGGTGGTCGTGTTCCGCTGACGACAGTTGCGCCGTGCTGATCCGCCTGACGACGAACCCCCCGGTGACGAGCTCTTGGTCCTTGACGCAGGTCATCATCGACTTGCCGTCTCGCAGGAACAGGTCGATGGTCAGCTGCCGGCCCTGGATGAACTCCTCGGCGATCACGGTTTGAGAGGCGGAGTGGGCGCGGGCGTGGGTGACGGCGGCGGGGATGCCGTCGGGGCAGGTGACGAGTGTGACACCCTTACTGCCGCACCCGTCCACAGGCTTGACGATGAGTGGGAAGAGCAGTCCCGCCGCCTTCGCGGCGACCTCGTCCGGGTCATCCGACGCGGCCCATCCGTATCGGACGATGCCGCAGGACGCGGCGATCTCATGGAAGGCGGCCTTGTCGAGAGCCGCGAGTGCGTTCTCGGGGTACACGTAGGGGGTGCCGTACCGCAGGCCCAGGGCGTGCCAACTGGCCAGCGCGGCGTCGCTTGCGCCGACTACGATCCCGGCGGGACGTGCGTCACCCAGCGCATCTGCGATGGCGTCGGTGTCCCGGGTCGAAATCTGCAGAGCGGTGTCGGCGAACGGGAGCGCGGGAGCGTCCGCCCGCATGTCAACCGCGACGGTCGGGATTCCGCGATGCCGCGCCTCCTGGTAGAGCGGGATGTGCTCCTCCGACGCGCCGAGCACGATCAGCGCGTCCTGTGGCCAGTGCTCAGACATGCTGCGGCTCCCTGCCCGTGTCGAGGGTGACGCGCGGGGAGGGCATGGCCGGGAGCGGGCTGCGGACCAGCGGCGCCCACCGCTCCGGGTGGCGCCGGTACCAGTCCGCTGTGCGGGCGATGCCCTCGGCCAGGTCGTGCGTGGGCTGGTAGCCGAGAGTGTCGGCGATCTTCGACCACACCATGGAGTACCGGATGTCGTTCGCCTGCCTGTCCGGGATGTACGTCACCGCGTCCCAGTCGGCGCCGCACACCCGCAGCAGCATCCCGGTCAGTTCCTGGTTCGTCAGGTCCGTCCCGCCGCCGATGTTGTAGACCTCGCCGGGGACACCGCTGCGCATGACCAGCTCGATGCCCTGGCAGTTGTCCTCCACGTGCAGCCAGTTCCGCACGTGCTGTCCGCCTCCGTGGAGGGTGACCTTCTCACCGCGGACCAAGCGGGTGACGAACAGCGGGATGATCTTCTCCGGGTACTGGGCCGGACCGTAGTTGTTCGACGAGCGGGTCACGCAGACGGGCAGCCCGTACGTGCGGAAGTAGCTGAGGGCCACCAGATCACTGGCCGCCTTCGACGCCGCGTAGGGCACCGAGGGCAGCAGCGGGAAATCCTCCGTCGCGGACCCCTCCGCCAGTGGCCCGTACACCTCATCCGTGGACACGTGGACGAACCGCCGGACTCCATGGCGGGCCGCTGCGTCCGCGAGGACCTGAGTGCCCAGCACGTTCGTCTGCACGAACGGGCCGCCGGCCAGGAGCGACCGGTCCACATGGGATTCGGCGGCGAAGTGGACGATGACCGTGTGTGCGGCGGCGAGGCTTTCCACCAGGGCCGTGTCCAGGATGTTGCCTCGGACGAAGGTCAGCCGGGGGTCGAGGAAGGCCTCGCCCAGGTTCTCAATGTGTCCGGCGTAGGTGAGGGCGTCGAGCACCGTCACCTTGGCGATGTCGTCCGAGCGCAGGAGGCGCTTGACGAAGTGCGAGCCGATGAATCCTGCGCCGCCTGTAACAAGCACAGCTTCCATAACCTTCTTCCCCCTTTTTGGGAGTGCCTGAAGGTGCTGATGGGTCCGTCCGGGCCGGAGGTCTTGCGGGGCCTCCGGCCCGGACGGGAGGGGCTCGGCGCCGGGGCGGGGGGGGGGGGCGGCGCCGGGCGCGCGGGGGGGGGGGGCCGGGCCCCCGCCGGCGCCCCCGGGGGCCCCGGGGCGCCGGGGGGGGGGGGGGGCGCGGGGGGGGGAA
>NZ_JBHJUW010000030.1:0-20325 GCF_042268205.1 Streptomyces sp. NPDC056160 | reverse complement strand
GCCGCCTTTAACACCCACAGTTACAAAACCCTTCTCCCCCTTTTTGGGGTGTGCCTGATGGTGGTGTGGGGGCCGCCGGGGCGGGGGGTGTGGGGGGCCCCCCGCCCCGCACGGGAGGGGCTCGCCTCGTCGCGGCTTGCGGTCCACGACGAGGCGAGCGCTTGGGTGCGGCCCTGTCCCGAGACGGCCGCCATGGGGCCCCGTGACGCCGGGGCGGGCGGGTGCCGCGGGTCAGGGACAGCACGCGGTGCGGGCGCAGACTGCGTGAACCCGGCCAGGCTGCGCTGGGCCTCCGGTGAGGCCGGCCTGCCGGTAGGGATCCCAGGCGTCGTTGTCTTCGATCGGTTTGTCGCACAGCAGGCACATCCGGACACCGGAGAGGGCGTCGAAATGGCCGCACAGCGAGATCACGGATCGAGCGAGCCGCTTCACCCTCTCCACCTCGCCCTGCAACCCTGCCGCTCCGGGCTCGACGAGCCGCCAACGCGCTTCCTCGACACCGGCCAGGGCCACTTTCCGGGGCACGTCGTCGGCCGGGAGGTCTGCGGCGAGCTGCTCGATGCGGGGCACCAGCTGCTCCAGTGTCTGCCGGAAGTCCGCCTCGAAGGCCTTCACGGTGCCGTGGCGGGGCAGCGTCAGCTGGTCGAGGAACCAGCTCGCCGCGGCGCGCACCGTGACCGGGGCGACGGGCACTCCGTCGGTCTGGGGCTGGGTTCCGTTCACCGGGCCGCACCCGCCTTGCGGTGGATCGGGCAGGCGCAGGGCGGCAGCGCCGTGCTCATCGGGGTGGGCGCGGGCTTGTGACTGTAGGGCACGGCCACGGTGGCGCGCGGCGCGGTCTTCGCGCCCTCGCTGGTCATCGTGTACACCCGGATAGTCATCTTGGCGCCCGCTGGGCGCTGTCGGCCCGGGACGGTAGCGTTCTTCATGTCGACGCTCCTTCGAAGCGTTGGCCACGCCCCCGGACCGTTCGCCGCGGTCGCGGGGGTCTGTCGTCTCGCTACAGTGCTCACGCGGCGGCTACTCGGGGCCGGCAGCCGCATGTGACGATGTGCCACACGTGCGAGCTGCCTTGGACCACGACCTGGCCGGCCTCGCGCAGGGGCTTGTTCACGGCCCCGCAGTCGAAGCAGGCCTCACCGTGCAGGCGGACGATGCTCACACGCCCTTCGATGACCGTGGGCGCGAGCGGAAGTGCGTCGGGCATCCCCAACCCCCATCTGCTCGGATTCTGCGCGTGAGACAGATGGTGGGGGCTACAGACGCGAACAAGTACCCCAACGTGGGGTAGTTGGGGTGAGCGGGCTCAGGTGGCTGAGCACCATTCGGCGAAGTTGGTCAACGTCTCCGAGTCCGCGCGCTTCAGGCGCCGCAGCTTGGCGGTGTCCTCGCGGACCCACGGATGCTCTCGTGTGTGCTGGGGCGCGATGTGACGGGCGACCTTCAAAGACTCGAAGGCGTCATCGGAAAGCCCGCACCACAGCTGAGCGCGCGCGAGTTCGATGTAGAAGCCGCTGCGCCGCTCAGCCGGAAGATCCGTCGGAGGCTTCCACTCTTCGGCAACGTCGAGCGCACGGCTGACGTGGTCGCCGCCGAGACTGACTGCGACGGAGACCTCGTGGGCGCGTACGGAGTCGGGGCCGAAGGCCGTGCCGTAGTAGACGTCTTCGGGTACACGGTCGGCCAGGGCCCGCGCCTCTGCGAGGTGCGTGTCAGCGGACGCCCCGTCGCGGGCTCGGCCGGCGATGACGGCTGCCCTCATGTGAAGGGCGCCTCGGACTGCGATCTCCGGTGCGTCGACCGGGGCTGGAGCGGCATCAAGTGCCTGTTGCAGCGCCCGCAGTCCGACGGTGTGTGCGCGGGCAGCGAAGAACGTCTCGGTGCGTACGTAGGCGACGGAGGCTGACAGCAGTGCGTCGTCCGCCTCAGGGACAGCCCAACGCATCAGCTCGATCAGGCGGGCGGACAGGTCTCGGGCACCGAACTTGTAGGCGACGGCATCGGCAGATCGGTAGGCATTGACCAGAAGGCTGGCGACTTCGGCTCGCTCGTGGTCCGGCGCGGCGTGGTACGCGCGGGCGAGTTCAGCGAGCAGGTCGGGCAATTCACGGACGATGGGCGTGTACTGGGCTGCCAATCGCCACGAGACCGCCTCGTCGACGGCATGGCGGAGATCGCTGAGTGGCCGCACAGGGCCGTCGTCGGGCATGTCGTACGCGGCAATGGCAGCGGAGAGACCGGGCAGAGCCTCGTGGACCCGGGTCACAGTCGGAGTCCGGTCCGCCAGCAGGCGTGCCGGGTCGACGCCGAGGGCTTCAGCGATGACCTCCAGCGTGGCATCCGTGACGCCCCGCTCGCCTCGCTCGATCTTCCGGATGGTGCCGAGCGCAACGCACGCGGCATCGGCGAGCTGCTGTTGCGTCATCCGTGGGCGCATGGCGCTTCGGTAGTACGCGATTCGCCGGCCGACGCCTCCGGGCTGTTCTGCCATCTTGGCTCCCGTTCGGGGTGTTCACCCCGAACCGTACTCGTTTGGGGACTACGCGTGAACGGAAACGGACACACAAGTCAGGACCCGCTGGACCTCCGGGCGTCTTCAACGACTTCCACCAGTTGGGTCAGGCTGTCGACCTGCCAGTCCGCAGAGGCCACGACTTCCGGCGTATCTGCCCAGAGATGCCCCCAGGGGCCGCGGCGGAGATGTGCCGTACGAAGGCCTGCCGCCTTCGCCGGGAAGACGTCGTTCGCAGGGTGGTCGCCGACATACAACGTCCGAGCTGGAGCTGCCTGCGCCACCTCCAGCACCCGCTCGAAGAACGCCGGCTGCGGTTTGGCCACACCCCACTCCCCCGACGTCGCGATCAAGTCTGCCGGCAGGCTCAGCCCGCGGAGCAAGTCACCGGCGATCGTCGTCTGATTGCCCGCGATGACGACCCGCACTCCCATTCCCCGCAGCTCTGTAAGGGCTGGCCGCACGTCCTCGTAGAGGTCGCTCTCATCCAGGCGCTCACCCCGCCCGGCGGCTTCCCGCGCGTGATACTCGGCAGCGACATCGATGCCCGGACGTGCGAGCCTGAGCGCCTCGGCGTTGTCCTGACCACGGGCGACGACCGCCCCCACGAGTGCCGAGAGCGTGTGCCTCGGGATTTCCAGCCAGTCCGCCCAGGCAGCCCAGTAGCGGTCATCCCGGGTGATGGTCTCGCCGACGTCAAACACAACGGTTTCGATCACCGGGCGAGCCTACGACCTCTTCGCGGTTCGAGACGGCGTAGGCCGAGCGTTCCGGGCGCGTGAATGAGCCCCCGCCGAGGGGTACACAGCGGGGGCTCTGTCACCGCTTCCACCTGGGGGTGAAGGGGGACAGGCCACCACCCCCCGGGAGGCGCCGGCCCCCTTGAGGGAGCGCCGGTGAGGCGGTGGACGACCACAATGCGCCAGGATGACCGGAAGAACAACCCTCTGCACGCGCAGAAATGCCCCGCCGCCTGCCATGGGGCAGGCGGCGGGGCTCAGATGTGCCGGACATCTTCAGGCGGCCTACGGCCGGATCAGCGGACGAAGAACGCGACCACTGCGGCGACCAGGCCGCCGATGCCGACGAGTGCGCCGAGCTGTGCGAGCGGCCAGCGTCCCTGTTTCAGGGCCTCCACTTCGGCCCGCAGCGGCTTCAGCTCGTCTTCCCGAACCTTCTGCAACTCGCCTTCCATCTCGGCGCGCATCTGGGCCATGTCGGCGCGCAGCTGGCGGACGTCGGCGTCGGTGCGGGTGGTGCGCTCGACGAGGATGCCGAGTGTGCCCTTGATGTTCTCCAGACCCGTGTTGATCTCACCTCGCAACTGTGCAAGTTCCACGGCTACGTTCGTGGTCGGGTCCGGGGCCGCGGTCATGCCGTGTCCTTCGGCTCCCGGTTCGGCACGGCCCACGTGAACCCGAATCCTCCGAGGACGGCGAGCAGGATGGTCACGCCCTCGGCGGCAGTGAGCTGACCGTCCTGCAGGGCAGTCGCCGCCGCGGCGGTCCCCGCGGCGGCTCCGGCGACCACGGCCTTCCACATCTTCGAGACCTTCACGGTTCAGGCCTCCTTGAGGGCGTCGGCGAGACGGTCGAGCGCGGCCTGCGCGCCGGTCTCGGCGGCGGCCTGGACCTCGGCGGCGGTGAGGCCGCCGCCCTTGGCGAGGGCGGCCACGGCCGCGGTCAGCGCGCCGAGCTGTGCGGACAGCTCCTTCACGGCCTTGTTGGTGCCGCGCGTGTAGGAGAGGGTGTCGCTCGGGTCGGTCTTGCCGTCCGGCAGCTTGCCGTGGAAGCCCCAGACGTCTTGTGCGTCCATCGTGTTCTCCTCGGGAGTGGTGCCGGCCGCCCACGCTGCGAGCGCGGCCCGGCTGGGGAAGTTGGCGACGTCGTGGTCGAGGTCGTTGGCGGAGTACTGGTGGAAGGTCCAGGCGTGCGCGATGCCGGGGTGTCCGGCGGGCTGGCCGGCGGTGGCGATCCACAGGAAGTCACCGCAGTTCGATGAGGTGTCGACGTTGCGCCAGTAGTCCGTGTTGCAGTAGATGCCGACGCGGTGGCCGGGCATCTTGCCCTTGACGTACTTCAACCAGGTGTCCCGGTAAGCGACCTGCCTGGCCTTCGGTACGGCCGTGTTGGCGCTGTCGTAGCCCTCCCAGTCGAGGACGATGATGTCGCCCGGCTTCCAGGCCACCTGTTTCAGGAAGTAGTCGGCCTCGGCCCGCGGGTCGTTGGCCATGTGCGGGTAGTGGTAGGCGCCCCAGACGAGACTGCGGGCTTTGGCCAGGTTTCGCTGGGCGGCCCAACGGGGGTTGATGTACGAAAGCCCCTCGGTGATCTTCGTGAAGACGAAGTCGAGGCCGCTCGTGTCGTACGTCGCCGACTGGTAGGCGGAGACGTCGATGCCCTTGACGGTCATGCGATCACCGGCCAGGACCAGTTGCCCGGCTCCGTGCCCTCGGCGCGGGAGGTCGCCCAGTGGACGTCCGTGCCGTCCAGGAGCACGCGCAGGTTGCACGTCACGACGGATTCGTCCCAGACGCGGACGATGACGGCCGGGAAGACGTCGCCCGGTTCGACCGTGTTGCCGACGTGGCCGACGACGCCGGTCTGCTGATCGGCCACGCCGGACAGGTGCCAGTCCTTGCGGCGCCCGTTGATGTCGTTGGCGTCCTGCTCGGTGACCCGGTACAGGACGGTCCGGCCGATGGTGGGATTGGGCATGCCAGTTCCTCCTGTCAGGCCGCGAGCGGGCGGCCGGTGAGGGCGATGTAGTCGGCGCGCAGCGTGACCAGGTCGAGGCCGTCCCGGTCGCGTCCGCTCGTGCGGCCGGTGAAGTCGGCCGGGTTGAAGACGACCCAGGCTTCCTCGCCGTAGACGTCCCACCAGCGCCAGGTGAGCCGGTGCACGGTGCCCCAGGTGACGGCGTCCAGGCCGTGAGCGTCGTAGGCGCCGAGAGTGATGCAGTGGCCGCCGAGGACGGGCGAGCGGCGGGTGATGTCCCATACCTCGTCGCCGTTGAACTGGTCCTCGGCGGCCTGGGTGATGGTGACCCCGACGTAGATCTGCCCGAACAGGGCGATCGCCTGCTTGAGCTGGGTGTGGTCGTCGACGTTGATGCGGGCGTAGGCGAGGCTCTTCTCACCCCGGAAGCCGTGCCGGTGCCAGTAGTCCAGGACGTCCTGGCACACAGCTCCCTGGTCGCTGCCGGGGTCGCCGGGCCGGTATCCGAAGTGGCCGTAGTACTTCAGGCAGTCGGCCGTGGAGATGTCCAGGAGGCGCCCCTGGCTGGTGTACGCGTCGCCGATGCGCTTGTGCGCGAGCGCGGCCACCGTGCAGTCGCCGACCTGGTCATTGCCGAGCATCCCCCAGGCGTCGGCCGGCACCTGGGTGAGCCAGTCCGCGGCCGCGGGCGGCGCCGGGAGGGCGGGCGGGAGGATCCGGGACAGGCGCAGGTGCGGGCGGTCGGGGTCGCCGACCAGTCGGCCGCCACGGAAGGTGATGACGGGACGGGGCATGCTGCTCCTTGAGGGCATGAAAAAGCCCCCGGTGGCCGGGGGCATGGCGGGATGATGCTCAGCTGCCGGGCTGCATGGCCCGGGTCTCGGAGGCCGTGTAGGCCTTCGCGGCGGAGATCGAGCTGAAGCGGGAGTTCTGGGCCAGGACGTTCACGACGTCCTGGAGCGCGGCGTCCCCGTCCGCTTCCGTCGCGCTGTCCCCGATCACGACGTTGACGTTCAGCTGCACCGCGCTGACGGTGCCGTACCGGCAGGTCAGGTTCCAGGTGACGCCGGACTGGGTGGTCTCGGGCGGGTCGTAGGGCATGGCCATCTCCTGTCTCTAGAAGTGGGTTTCGACGATCACCATTCCGTCGGCACCGTCGCCGCCGGCCACGGCCGCGTTCGCGCCGGTGCCGCTCACGGCGCCGCTGCCGCCACAGCCCGGCTGGATCGCGTCCGGCGCGGACAGGCCGGGGGCTCCGCTGAACGTGGTGGCCGGTGCGCGGCGGCTCGCGCCCGGCCAGGCTGCGCCGCCGTTGCCGAGCATGGCGGGGCGGCCGGAGGAGACGATGCCGTTGCCGCCGTCGCCGCCGCTCAGCAGCAGATCTCCCATTGTGCCGACCCCGGCCGCGCCGCCGGTCTCGGCGAGTTCGGCGGTCGAGCTGGTGCCTCCGTTCCCGCCGGAGCCGCCGCCCGCGATGACGGTGGCTCCGAAGCTGCTGCTGCCGCCGTTGGCGCCGTTGTTCGCGCCCGCTGTTCCCCCGTTCCCGCCGGCGCCGATCGTGACGGTGACGGTGGAGCCCAGCGATGATGCGGCGATCACGGATTCGGCGTATCCGCCGCCGCCTCCGCCGCCCGCGCACGCAGACGCCCCGGAGGCTGTGGCGGCGCAGCCTCCCCCGCCGCCGCCCCCGCCGATGACGATGACCCGCACCCACTTGGCATGGTCGGGCTTCGTCCACGTGCCGCTGGCGGTGTAGACGCGCCGCTGCGGCATGGTGAGCTGCGGATCGATGTTCTGCGCCAGGGTCTGCAGCCATTCCCAGATCCGGGCGTGGTCGGACGACTCGGGGAAGGTGAGCCCGTTGGGGGTCTGCTGGCTCATGAAGTGCGCCTCCAGTAGAGCGTGAGGGTCCAGGCCGCCGACCAGGAGCCGCGTCCGGCCAGGCGCATGTACGGGTCGTCGGAGCTGATGCTGATGGCGAGGCCCCCGCGGGTTCCGTCGGCCATGGCCTGCCCCCACGACGTGGGCAGGGTGAAGGTGGTCTCCCAGGGGCTGACCTGGTTGATGACGCCCAGCCCGGGCCCGGCGGTGGACTCGTTCAGGGTCGGGAAGGAGCTGGGCCGCGTGGACTGGGTGACCAGGCTCAGCGTGGGCGAGCGGCGCCCGTAGTCGCCGGAGACCAGGCGCCGCAGCCGCACGGTGGCCTTGGTGATCGTCGCACCGGACAAGGTGCGGGGCTTGGATCCGTAGAACGCGAACCCGGACATGCGGCCGTAGCCGGACCCGGAGTAGCGGCCCTGGTAGGTGTCGGCCGAGGTCGACGAGCCGATGTCGGTGCGCCAGCTGCCGTCGCGCCACGTGGAGGTGGCCACTGGCGTGCACACGAGGGTTCCGGTGGTCGTGGTCGGCTTCGGCGGGGGCGGCGGATCCGAGTTGTTCGGGGTGTCGTCGGCCGGCGGCGGAGGCGGGGGCGGGATGACGGGGGCCGCGGTCAGCGTGTTGATCGCCCAGTAGGTGGAGCCGCGCCGCAGGATGAGCAGGTTCTGTTTCGCGGTCACGGTCAGGCTCGGCGGGACCCGTACGGTGACGCGGATGCCGCCGACGTCGGCGAGGCAGGCTCCGCCGGAGGCGTCGGTTGACGCGATCCCGACGAGCGCGCCCTGCCCGGCCAGGGAGACCCGGGTGTCTGCGAAGTCGGCCATGTCAGAGCACCCTCACGGTCAGGCTCATCTCGCTCGGCGAGTACGGCAGCGACAAGCCCTCGATCATGCAGGGCGCGTTGGTCAGTCCTTTGCCGGTGGCAGCGATGATGTCTCCGGTCATCAGGCCGGGGTGAGGGACGGCAGTGACCGTGAGCCTGCGTGACGCTGTGCGCCGCAGCCGCAGGATCTCGGTCTGGGCCGCTTTGCGGCACTGGGACACCGTGGTCATCAGCGGCGACGAGAACGTGTAGGGCACGGGCAGCGGGCTGAACGGCCCGCCGTACTGGTATGGGCTGGCTGAGTTGAGGTCGTAGGCGACGCCCTGCACCGGTGTCCCGCTCGTCGAGTCCTCGCCCTGGCAGACGACGCAGTTGAATGCCCCGTCGCGGGTGCTGGCGCCCTGCCAGCGCAGCACGGTGCCGCCGGTGCCGTCGGTGAGGGCCAGCACGGGCGTGCCGGTGTCCGTGAGGGGCTCGACGAGCAGCGTGCCGTCGGGCAGGACGTGGGCGTCGGCCGACCAGGCGGTGAGTACCTCGGTCAGGCCGCCGAGCCGGTCCGTGTCCCACTGCATGCCGACCGGCACGGCCTGGTCGACGAGCGTCCCGTCGAAGGTGACGGTCAGGGCCGGTTCGACCAGGGAGCGGACGGTGGTGGCGAGGCTGCCGGACGGCTGGAACGGGCCGACGAACTTCGCCTCATCGATGAGGGTGAGCAGGCCCTGTGCGGTCACGCTGACGGTGTCGCTGTCCGAGGACGTCTCGGTGATCAGGAACCAGCCGCGGTCGATCCACTCGTAGCCGCCGCCGATGTCGACGCCGTAGGAGACCCGCAGCTGCTGCCCGTACGCGGCGAGCGGATGGTCGGGGTCGGCACCCGGGTCCCAGTCGACGCCGCGGCCCCGGCGGGGCACCGTCAAGGTCACCCGCTCCGGCACGTTCAGGGACCGGTCGCGGTCCTCGCTGCCGTCGGCGACGGGAATGTCCGCGGCGAGCAGTTCGCCGCCGCGCCAGGACTCGGCGCGTACGGCCATGGTGAAGGAGCGCTGGACGATGGACAGCGCAAGGTCTGACATGTCCAGCACGTCAGGTCCCGAAGTCGAAGAGGGCGATGGCCAGGAGCGTCGCGAAGTCGGCGGCCAGATCACCCAGGGTCGAGTAGTTGTTCGCGATGTCCTGGAGGGTGAACCCGGCGGCCTCCAGGCTGTCGGGCCACGGCTCGGTCTCGGCGTGTTCCAGGTCCCACATGCGGTACGGGATCGACCAGGTGCGGCGCTCGTCGTCGCTCAGGAGCGCCAGGTGCCCGTCGACGCCGGACAGGGTGACCTGCTTGCGGATAAGGATGGTGCCCTCGGTCGCGTTGTCCAGGACCTCCTGGAGGGCGTCGCCGTCATCGTCGGTGTCCGTGGACACGGTGACCGTCCCCTGGGCGCCGGAGCGAGGCCGGCCGACGACGACCAGGCGGCCGCCGACGTTGAACACGGTGGCATCACGCGACCTCTTCTTGTCCGCCCACTCCTCGATGAACACCTTCGCGCCGGTGCCGCGGATCGCGTCGGAGATGACGTCACAGTCGACCGTGGACATGATGGGTCCGGAGTAGACGGTCCACGAGGCGCCGTTGACGTCGGTGAGCGTGGCCGCGTAGTTGATGGACACGCCGAACGGCTGCTCGGCGTCCACCCGAAGCAGGACGTCCGCGCTGGTGGTGTCGATCCCGGACGCTGCGCGCACCGGAGTCTGGTCGGTGCCGTATTGCCGGTAGACCGCGACAGAGGTGATGTCGTCGCCTTCCAGGCCCGTGACGCTGACGAGGTTCCGCGGAGGGAAAACCGACTGCGGCGATGCGCTGATGTCCGAGCTGGCCTCCCTGACGCGCAGTACTGCTCCGACTCCGGTCGAGGCCGCGGTCAGCGTGGCAGTCACAGTCGGCGCCTGGGTCCCGCTCCCGCCGGTCACCGAGGTGGAGCGCATCGCGATCCTGCCACCGTTACCCGAAGTGACCTGGTCGTTGGCGTGCATGTCCACCATGGCGAAGGTGATGCCGCTCGCGGTGACGCCCGGCGCCCCGGGCCCGGCCGCCTGAGTGGCCAGGCCGTAGCCGAGGACGACGAAGTCGCCCGGCTTGAAGGTGAGCGCGCTCGTGCAAGCGGCGGAGAACGAGGTGTCGTTCGTTGCGTCCTGGCCGGAGGAGAGAGCCCACCGCCAGCCGGTACCCGCCGTGCGGGCCAGGGTGAACACGCGGCCACCGATCACGGAACCCACGGACCCGGAGGGGATGGATGTGGTCGGCGCGCTGTCGCCACCGGTCAGCTCACGTGCGAACCATGTCAGCCGCCTCGGACCGGTGTTCAAACCGAAGGTGCCGCCGCCTCCCGAGAAGGAGCCGACAAGACTCCACCCGGAAGGCGTGGACGGGATCGAGTCGTTGGGGTGCCCGGAGACGACCTGGAGCACGGCCAGTTGACCGGCTGCAAACCCGGCCGGGAGCCCCGGCGTGATCGTGTTGGTGTTGTCGGCCAGAGCACCCGTCGACTGGTAGGAGATCGTCACCGCCGCCCCACCTTCGCCCGGTACGCCTGCTCGTTCCGGCTGGCCTGGATCATCGGTTTCGCGGTGACGCGGATCAGGTCCTTGAGCGTCGGGTCGTCGAAGTGGATGTGCACCTCCGAGGCGCCAAGCTGTCCGCTGTTGATGAGCTGGGCCAGCTGGGTGAAGGCGGCGTTCGCGCGCGCCGATCCCGCACCCGCGCTGGCCGCATAGGCGGTGGCGGCCAGGCGGCGGCCGGCGGCGGCGACGTGCGGCCGGTGCTGGTCCATGCCGACGGCCATGCCGAGCGCAATCTGCTTGCCCACCTGGTCCCGCATGACCTGCGACGGAGACTTGATCTTCAGGGAGCGTTTGATGGCCGCGATCAGGTCCTTGGCCAACTTGTCCATCTGCTTCTGGAGTTCCTTCTCCTGGCCCTTCAAGCCAGCGAGGAACCCCTTGCCCGCGTCCTTACCGCTGTCGTACATCAGGTCAGCCATCGACTTGCCGAAGCTGTCGGAGAGCTTCGACCCGGAGGCCACCAGCGAGTTGAGCTTCGAGATGTCCGACTGGGTGACGCCGCGCGAACCGAGGATCGACGCGAGCTGACTGCCCGGCCCGGATTCGGCGAGCTGCGCGAGCAGTTCCTTCGACGCACCGCGGGCCTGAAGCGATTTACTCAGGTTCACGAAGTTGGTGGCGGTGTTCTGCTGGCCGGTCATCTGCTTGATCAGGTCGCCGACCGACGTCGCGGACGTGCCCGAGATCGACAGGTAATCGGAGATCTTCGACGACTGGTCGGCGGCGTACTGGTTGGCCGCTGCGATCTTCGACTCGATGGCAGCCTTCTTGTCGGCCATCGCCTGGAGGCGGCTGCCCGCCCGCATCGTCACGTCCGCGGTCTTGTTGTAGCCCGCGTTCAGCAGCTTCGTCGCCACGCTCTTGATCGCCGACCCGATCGCCGAAGCCGTGCCCGTGGACAGCGTCTTCTGAAGGCCCGTCGCGATCGAGTTGGCGATCGACGTCTTCGACGACCGCTTGGCCTGCGCCAACGCGATCTCGGCCGCCTTCAGCTCCTTCTCCGCCGCCTGGAGCTTCTTCTCCGCCGCGGCGACGCCCTTCCGCCGCTTCTTGGCGCGCGCCACCGCGTCCTTGGCGTCCTCGACTGCCTTCCTGTCCCGCTTCACCCGGTCGCCGGCGTTCTGGATCGTGCCGGACGCGTACCCGGGCAGCTTGATCCCGTTCGCCTGGGCGGCCGCCACCGACTGCGGGTGGCTGAGGATGGTCTCCCCGCCCCGCAGGTTGATCAGTTCGGGGCCTTCTTCACCGACCCACGCCCAGCCCGGCGCGGCGCCGCCCGCGCCCTTGGCGTACCAGTGCGGTGACCGGCTCAGCCACTTCGAGTAGGCGTTGACCGGGTTGCCGTACACCGACGCGATGTAGTTCAGGCCCCACTTGATCTGAGTGACCGGGTTCGTCTTCCAGTCGGAACCGGCCGACGCCATCTTGCTCGCGGGCAGCGCCTGCGGGATTCCGTACGCTCCTGACGCCGCGTTCAGGGCGCGCTCGTTCCAGCCGGACTCGCCGATCCACAGGTTCCTCAGCGCGGCCCACTGCGGGCCGGCCCAGCCGCGGGCCATGGCGAGGGTCTCGCCGATCTTCTGGTTCGCGTTGGATCCGGATCCGCCCCCGAGGCCGAGCATGCCGAGGACGTCACCGCCGAGTCCGGACAGGGCCTTCAGCGCCTTGCCGGGCAGCTTGCTGACGCTGACCAGGCCCTTCTTCACGATGCCGGCCAGCGCCTTCGGCATGGACCCGAAGACCTTCTTGGCGATGGCCGTGCCGGACGTCTTGGACATGCCCTTGAGCAGGCCGGAGATGAGGTGGCCGCCGATGCCCATGAACACGCGGGAGGGGCTGTGGATGCCGAAGAACTTCTTCACGGCGTTGACCACGGGGTCGACGATGTTCGACTTGACCCAGCCGCCGATGCCCTTGATCCCGCCGACGATGCCGTCCTTCATGCCTGAGATCAGGGCGCCGCCCTTGCTCCGCAGCCACGACCCGGCGTTCTTGAAGGCGTCGATCTGCGGGCGCGCGACCTTGCTGTAGACCCAGCCGCCGATGCCCTTGGCGACGGCCACGGTGCCGTTCTTCAGGCCGGACACGAGAGAGCGGCCCCGGTTCACGAGCCAGGAGCCGGCCGTCGAGAACCGGCCCACGACGGGGGTGACGACGGTCCGGACGACCCAGGAACCGATGCCCTTGGCGCCTTCGATGGCGCCGTTCTTCAGGCCGGACACGAAGCTTTTGCCCTTGCCGAGCAGCCAGGAGCCCGCGGCCTTGAACATGTCGATCTGCGGCTTGGCGACCTTGTTCCACACCCAGGTGCCGATGCCGGCGGCCCGGTTGGCGATGCCCCGGGTGAGGCCGACGACGACGTCCCGGCCCTTGCTGAGCAGCCACCCGCCGGCCGCCGCGAACGGGCGGACGACGGCCTTGACCAGGCTCAGGGCCTTCTCCGTCACGAAGGACACACCGCGCTCGATGCCGGTGCCGATGCCGCGGGCCGCCTTCTGCCCGACGTCGAGCAGCTTGAGTCCCCACACGCCGAGCCGCGTGGTGATCAGGCCTGCTTCACGCTCCACCGCTGAAGCGGCAGCCGGGAAGGCCTTCTTGATCCCGGAGACGATGCCGCGGCCGATCGGCGCGAAGACCTTGGCCAGGCCCTTCTCGATCAAGCTTCCGACCTTGCCGATGCCGTTGAGCAGCGGCGTGAAGATCTTCAGGAAGGGGATGTGGGAGAAGAGCTTCCCGAAGCCGGACGCGAGCCGGCCGATAGGGATGATCGAGATGACGGCGATCAGCGTGTCCAGCCAGTGCTTCTTCCAGAAGTCGAGGCTGAAGAGGGGGTCGAACAGGCTGGTAATGAAGCCGATGGCGAGTGGGATCGCGGAGGCGCCGAAGCTCTTGCCGATCTGAACGAAATCGATCTTCGTGAAGATCGTGGCGATCTTCTTGGTGAAGTCGGCGGTGTGCTGGCCGACCCAGCCGATCGCCGTGCCCAGCCCCTTGCCCAGGCTCACGCCGAGCTTGCCGAAGTCGATGTTCTCGATACCGCCCGAGACGGCCTTGCGGAGGGTCTCCCCGAGCTGCTGCGCGGCGCTCTTGGGCGGCGCCGCCTTCGGGCCCTTCACCAGTGGGGCGGCCAGTCCGGACCCGCCGTGCGGCATGGCAAGCGCTGCGGGCGATGCCGAGGACTTCGTGGGCTGCTGCAGCAGCGGCGTGATCAGCGCGGACGTGCCGTGCGGCTGCGCGGTCAGCGTCGGGCCGTGCACGCCGGTCGTCGGCGCGACCTGGCCGACACCGTAGTGCGGCATCGCCTGCAGCGGCGCGCCGCCCTTCCCCGACGTCTGCCCGGACCCGAGGTGCGGCGCGCCGGTACCCGGCCCCAGCACCGTCGTCGGGAACTTCGACATCGGCGAAGGGCTGGCCTTCCCGCCGCCGCCCTTGAAGAACCCGCCGATACCCTTCCCGCCGGTCAGCCCGGACAGGAACCCGCCCACCGTCGACTCGACCTCGGCGAACCCCTGCTTGATCTGGCCGACCGGCACCAGGTTCGCCAGAGTCCGGCCGAACCGGGACGCGGCCGGCAGCGCCTTGTCGTTCAGGTAGCCGACGAAGCTGGTGATGGGCGGCAGAAGCGCCACGCCCAGCCGCACCGACATGGACTCCATGCCGCTGGTGAGCCGCGCCCACTCGGCCTGTGCCGTCTTCCGCTGGAGCTTGACCGACTCGGCGTACCGGTCGGTGGAGTGGTTGATCTGCTCCTGCTTCTTCTCCAGGACGTCGAGGTTGTTGAGCATCAGGAGGATGCCGGACGACGACCGGCCTCCACCGAACGCGCGGGAGAGCAGCTGCGACTGCTGCGCCGCGGACATCCCGGACCGGTCCAGATGGTCCTTGAGGAGGGTCAGCGCGCCGATCAGGCCGTCCTTGCCGCGCATCGCGTTGGCAAGCTGGAGGCCGGTCAGGCCGATCTTCTTCAGCTGCTTCTCGGCTGCGCCGGAGGGGGCGCCGAGCAGGCTGAAGGACATGCGCAGCCGGGTCGCGGCGCTGGCACTGTCGATGCCCTCGTCGGTCATCAGCGCGAGCGCGGCACCGACCTGCTTCAGCGACAAGCCGAACGTCTTCGCGGACGGCAGGATGCCGGTGCCGATCGCCGCGTTGAATTGCTCCAGGCTCATGTTGCCGGCACCGATGATCGCGTTCACCGTGGAGACGGCCTCGCGGAAGCTGGTGGCTCCCTTGATGCCGGTGCGCCAGGCGCCCGCCAGGGCGTTCGCGGACTGCTCCAGGTCCGCGTGCCCGACCGCGGCCAGGTCGGAGGCCTCCTTGAGAGCCTTCATGGCGGACGCGTTGTCCATGCCAACGGCCTTCAGGTGGAAAAGGCTGTCCGCGAGTTTCTGGGGGCCCTGCTGGACCTTCCCACCGAGCTTCAGGACCTGGTCCGACAGGACCGCGACGTCCTTCGTCGTGCCGCCGGCCTGCGAGGAGATGCGGGTCATCTCCGCCTGGAAGTCCGTCGCGGCCTTCGCCGAGGCGGCGCCGATCCCGCCCAGGGCCAGCGTGCCGACGGCCAGGCCTTTCTTGATGGCCGCGCCGACGGCCACCGACGTCTTCTCCAGCTTGGACGCCGACCCGCCGACCTTGGAGAAGGTCTTGCTGGCGTTGTCCCGGGCGACCAGGTCGTACATGACCCGGGTGGTGCGCGTGGACATGCCGCGCCACCTCCCCTCATGAGGGTTGGGGCGCAGCAGCGCCGGTCAGTCGGTCCGTGTTGCGGCAGTCAGCTGATCTTCTTGGCCACGCGGTCGATGGCCCGGTTGACCTGCACCCGGGCGCCGACGCCCAGAGGCTGCACGGTCTTGAAGAAGTACGGCTTCGGGTCCTGCTTCACCCACACCTCGCGGTTGCCGAACACGGGGTGCCGCCACGGCTTCTTCACGCCCTCCATGTACGCCTGGAGCGCCTTCTCGTGGCTGGGCATCTTGCGGCCGTCGACACGGATCCGGACGCCGGCGTCTTTGCCGACGGTGCGGACCTCGAGCTTGACGGCCTTGGACATGCGGCCCCGGAGTCCGTCCGCGCTGTAGCCGCGCTTGGAGGGGATCTGCCGGATCGCCTGCCGCACGGCGGGCACCAGCGGCCTGGCCGCCGACCGCAGTTCCTTCGTGAACTCCTGCTTGAGCTGCTTGTTGTTCATCCGGCGCAGCTCGGCCGCCACCCGCTTCAGGTCCTTCCCGGTGCGCAGTTCCAGACCAGCAACCACGAGCACTCCTTGATCCAGTTGACCGGGTATGGGCGGGGTGGGAGCATCCGCGCAACAACTGCTCAGCTGTGGGGGGAAGTCCATGCGTACCGCTGTGGTCGCCGTCGTGTCCGGGGTCGTGGGGATCGCTATCGGTGCCGCCGGGTGGGGGCTGCTCGGACCCGATCACGACAGCACCGACAGCAAGCCGGCTGCTTCGCCCGCCTCGGCCGGCACGACCGCAGCCGCACCGGACGCGTCCGCCGGCCACCACTACAAGTCGGCACAGGCCATCGCCGACGCGCTGGAGGCGGCCGGGTTCACCGTGTCGCAGCTGCACAAGTCGGCCGACGCCGGATACATGGGGCAGGTCGGCGGCAGCGCCTACGACTTCACCGTCACCGACAAGGCCGGAAAGCCCGCCGGAGACAGCGGGATCAACCTGTTCCCCAACCCGGAGGCGGTGAAGGCCTGGGCGGAGCTGTCGAAGGGGATGGGCGGGGTCGCGGTCACCGGAGACACGTGGGCGGTGAGCCTGGCCACGAGCGGCGACACGGCGCGGGCGGACAGTCTCCGCCTTGCCCCCAAGATCGCGAAGGTGCTCGGGGGCGAGGTGCAGAGCTAGCTGATCACCGACTCGGCTTCCTTGGCGAGCTTGTCGCACAGCTCGGCGAGGACGTCGAACTCGTCGAGCGTCAGGGCGTCGATGTCTCGGGGGCGGTATTTGTAGTGGTAGGCGAAGGCTCCGAGGTAGGTGAAGTAGCGGGCGTCGGCGTCGGTCCACTCGCGCCAGACGCGACCGTAGGGTCCGCCGGAGCACTCCCCTCACCCGCTTCCCCGGCGTCGTCCGGCTCGTCGTCGGCGTCCAGGAACTCCATGTCGAAGTCGGCGTAGTCGAGCGTGTCCAGGTCGGAGAACCGCAAGGACTCGCCGGCGCGCTTCTTCGCCAGGTAGATCATGAAGGCGAGGGCGTCCGGGTCCTGGTCGTCCAGGGCGGCGAGCCACTTGGGCGGTGTGAACCCGGTGTACGTCTTGAGTTCGCGGGCCTCGGCGACCAGGAGACGGTCGCCGTCGTACTCGTACTCGGTGCCCTCGACGGTCAGCTTGACGATCACAGTGTTGCGTCTCCCGAAACGATGCGGACCTGGATGGGGGGGTTGGACTCGTCGGAGTAGGCCTCGAAGTCCGTGGACATCGACACGATGTCGGGGCCGCCGACGTTCGGCGAGGCGCTCTTCAGCTTCACGGCCGGAAGGATGACCTCCAGCAGGTCGTTGCTGCCAGACGTGGCGATCGGGTCGCCGGTCAGGGTGAGCACCAAGGGCAGCGTGTCGTTGTTCGCGAAGTGGTCGTACAGCTCGGCCTTGTTGAACTCGGCGTTGAGGCTGCCGGTGATCGTCGGCGTGTCGTTCTCCAGCTGCTCGGCCTTCAGACCGCCGTTTCCGATGCCGAACCGGTCGGTGGCCATCGGCGCGGCGCCCTGCACGCTGACCTCGGTGACGACGGTGGCGACCGCCGTATTGCCGGTCACGGTGGTCTTACCCGAGGCGGTGGCCGCGGTCCCGCCCAGCGACAGCGTGGCGTTGGCGAAGGAGAACACCTTCGCCCCGGACGGGTAGGCGGCTGCCGCCAGCGCGGTCGTGGTGTCCTCGCTGCGCCCGTCGAAGGTGACCTTCAGCTGCGGGATGCCGTTGTCGGAGACGGTGAACTCCCACTGGCTCACCTTGCATCCGGCGTACGTGAACGGGCGCACAGTGCCCGTGGACGGCTCCGGCCGGCCGACCTGCACGGTGAGGCCCTTGCCGCGGAAGTCGCCCGGCGTGTGGACCTGCTCGGTCGCCGGGGCCGTGAGCGTGGTCGGCGTGGTCACCGACGAGGCCAGGCAGTGCTTCCACAGCAGGCCCATGCCCTTGGTGGAGTGCTCCAGAGTGATGTCGCCCGACACGCTCTTGCGGGAGACGCTGACCCGCCCGGCCCGCTTGTACTTCATCCCCGCGCGCAGCCCGGTGGGCTCCAGGAAGGTGGGGTCGAGCTTCAGGCCCTCGTCGTTGAACTCGTACGCGTGATCCGGGGTGACCGCGGTGCCCCACGTCGCCTCGGCACCGACCATCAGCTGTGCGTCGAGACCCGATCCGGTCGCCATCAGCTGTCACCACCCTTCTCCTCGGCGCCGTCGGAGGCGGCCTTCTTGGTGCGGGCCGACACTTCGACGGCCCAGCGGGACTTCGGGAAGGCGCGTGCCTCGCCGCCCTCGCCGCAGACGTAGGCGTCGTCGGTCTCCGTGAGGGGCCCGGCGACGGTGACGATCTGCCCGGCTTCGACGGCCAGGCTGTTCGGGCTGTCCGGGGGCGCGTACAGGTGCACGGCCTCCCCGAGGTTGCGCAGGCGTACGGCGCCCATGCGGGTCTCCTTCGTGGGACGGGTCAGATGCGGGTCGAGCAGGTCAGGGTGAACGGCATGCGGGCCTGCACCCCGCGTTCGGTCTGCTCGGTGTGGAAGCTGGTCTCCGAGATGGAGCACACGGTGGGCGGCGGCAGTCCCAGCGCCGGGTCGGCGCGCACCACGGTCTCGACCGCGGCGAAGATGCCGTAGCAGCGGAGGCGGCAGTCCCTCACCGCCGTACTGCCGCGTTGTACGAGGACAGCGCCCGTGAGCAGGATGTCCTCGTTCTTCGCCTTCGCGCCGAGTCCCGCCCACTGCTGGCTCGTCGAGGCGGTGGCGAACTCGCCCGAGGGGTCGCCGTCGTAGCCGACGAACACCCACTCGGTAGCGGCACTGTTGCTGACCAGCGGCCCGTCGACGACGCGGACGCCGGACAGGCCGGCGGACGCCTGCAGGGCGGCCAGGAACGCGTCGATCAGTTCGGGAACGCGGGAGGGAGCTGCCATCTACGCCACCCCCGGCAGGGTCGTGTCGAGCAGTTCGATCGCCCGGCGCGGGATCGCGAAGCCGCGGCCGGTCACGTACTCCGGTTCCTGGCTGCCGCCAGGCACAGCCCCGTACCTGCCGCGCTGGGTGTCCCACAGGTGCTGAACGATGATCAGTGTGGCCAGTTGGTAGTCGTCGGGGACGATCCGCAGGCCGGCGGTGTGGGTGACGTCGACGTCGCCGGTCAGCGGCGCGCCGGTGGCTGCCGTGATCAGGCCGGTGGCCGTGTCCACGGCGAGGTCGCTGGTGTCCCACGTCGTTGCTCCGGCTGCGCTCTGCACGCTCGTCAGCGCGAGCACCGGCACGTGGCTGAGCAGCAGCCGGCCGTCCCTGCTGGCGGTGCGGCGCTCGGTGAAGACGCGGCGTGCGACGACCGTGCCCAGCTCGCGTTCCACTGCCAGTGACGCGCCGGTGATCATGCCTCGGATCTCGTCGTCGTCACCGGTTTCCGACGGGTCGATGTTCAGCTGCTTCTTCGCGTCGGCCAGGGACACGATCGCGACCGGTACGGCCTCGCGGACGTCGAACACGTCGGTGCTCGCGGCCGGGTTGGCGCCAGTGCCCAGCCAGCGCACGATGTGACGGCCGGGCTGCGCGGTCGTGTAGGCGAAGACGTACGTACCCGTGGATGCCGGGGTGACCGGGTCCACCGTCACCGTGGTGTCGTCGGGCAGCGTGATCGTGAGCGCCATGTTCCCGGCGTTCGCGGGGTTGCCGTCCGCGTCGGTGACGGTGGTAGTCAGCCGGGCGACTGCACCGAGGTCGTACGCCATCGCCGGTCAGTCCTTGGCGGGCGAGGCCGCGGTCTTCTTCGCGGCCGTCTTCCGCGCGGGCGTCTTCTTGGCGACGGCGGGCGCCTGCTCCGTGGTCACCGGCGTCTTCTCTTCCGCCTTGTCCTCCGCCTGGCGCTGTTCGGTATCGGCCGCAGGGGTGGCCTTCTCGACGTCGGCGTCCTTCACGGCGACGGGAACGGCGAGCCCGGCCGCGCACAGGTCGGCGCCTTCCCCGTCAGGCAGGTCGACGGTGCTGCCGCGACGCGGCCACGGACGGCCGTTCCGGCTGCCACTGATGTCGGCGGTCATACGGATTTTCACGATGGGGCTCCTAGGCGATCAGCTCGGCGCTGCGCATCGCGGCGAGCGCGGCGTTCAGGGCGGTGCGCAGCTCGTCGTCGCCGCTGCCGTCCACGGCCAGGTCAGCGATCGCGGCTCCGTCCGCCCACTGGTGTTCGGGGCCGTCGAGCACGAGCGCGGGCCCGGAGGTGCCGCCCGCAACGATGCCAGTGGTGCGCAGCACGGTTAGGACGGCCCCGATGGCGGTCCGCGCGGCGGCGTCGGTGGTGGTACCCCCGGCCGGGTTGGCGATAGCCGGCCCGAGCACGACCTTGCGCAGGGCCGCGTTCCACTGGTGGCCGATGTTCAGTTGGGTGGCCCCTGCGACCACGGCCGCGTTGCGCAGCGCGGCCACGATCGCCACCACTGCGGTGCGGGCCTGGGTGTCGGCGGTGGCCCCGCCGGAGGGGTCGGCGATGGCCGCGTGGTGCACCCACTGACCGGTCGCCTTGTTGAGAACGGTCGGCTGAGGCATGCCGGCCCCCTTCCTGTACGAGGTGTGCGGGACGCGCGGCGCG